>NZ_RZRV01000060.1:0-24133 GCF_004023085.1 Mesorhizobium sp. M7A.F.Ca.US.010.02.1.1
CAACATGCGCCGCTGGGTGACGCTGGCGACCTAATACAGGGTCGCATTGCGCCCGAAATCCGCCGAACCCGTCAAACCCCAGCCAATCCGGCCTCAAACCCGAGCCGCAAGGCACCCCACATTGGCCTGACCCTCCCTCCTTGCCCCTATAACTTAATAACGCAACGGGCCCCTCTTCTTGTGGGAGAAGGTGGATCGGCGCGCAGCGCCGAGACGGATGAGGGGTGTTCCAGCGGAGTGAGACGTTGGTGTTCCCTGGAGCACCCCTCATCCGACCTCGCTTCGCGAGGCCACCTTCTCCCGCAAGGGGAGAAGGTGAGCCGCCGCCTTACCGCACGTCCACCCAGCGCTTTTCCTCGAAGGAGCGCGCCATCGCGTGCACCGTGCGCTCGATCTCCAGCCCTTCGGCAAACTCGATGAGCCGCGCCGGCTTGCCTTCAAGCCGCGTCAGCAGTTCGTGGCACTCGATGATCTTGAGATCGTTGAAGCCGAGGCCATGGCCTGGCGCCGGCACGAAGAGGTCATAGGGCTTGTGGTGCGGCGCCACCAGGATGGTGCGGTAACCCTGCTCGGTCGGCCGGTCGGCCGTGAGGTAAAGCTGGAATTCGTTCGATCGCTCCTGGTCGAACAGGATCGACCCTTTAGAGCCGAAAATCTGGACGGCGATGCGGCCCTTGCGGCCCCAGGCCGAGCGGTTGACCAGCAGCGTGCCGGCAATGCCATTTTCCAGATGCATCAGCACGCTGGCGATGTCGTAGGTTTCGACCGCGCGACGGCCGCCGCTGGCCAGCTTGCGGTCGGCATAGGGTTTGGCCATGTCGCAGATGACACTGGCGACGCGGCCGAACAGGGCTGAGACCAGCGATAGCGGATGCACGGCGAAATCGTCGAGCGCGCCATAGCCGGAAGCTGCTTCGTGCTTCCAGAAGAACAGCGCTTCGGGATCGGCCATGAAGTCCTCGTCCATCTCGATGCGCAGATGGTTGACCTCGCCGATGATCTTCTCGTCGAGCAACGCGCTGATGTGGCGGATGGCCGGGCTCTGGATATAGTTGTAGCCAAGCGCCGCGACCTTGCCGGACTTTCTCGCCGCCGCTGCCATCGCCTCGGCCTCGGCAAAGCTCGGCGCCATCGGCTTTTCGCACCACAGATGCTTGCCTGCTTCGAGGATGGCGATGGCCATTTCCGGATGGAACTGGTTGGGCGTGGTCAGCGAGACGATATCGACTTCGGGATCGTTGACGACGGCGCGCCAGTCCCCCGACGCCTTGGCGAAACCGAACTCGCCCGCCTTGCGCAGGGCAAGCTCTTCATTGACCTCGCCGAGATGGACCAGCCGTGGCTTGGCAACGTCCGGAAAGACGGCGCCGACGGCACTCCATGCGATGGCGTGACACTTGCCCATGAAACCCGTACCGATGAGACCGACGCCGACCATTTTCCGTTTCTCCACTGCTTGAACCGTTGCGTGGATGAATTAGTCCATTTTCTCCTGAAATGGAATGTCTGCCTCATTTTTTATGGTGTTCTTGCGCAGGCTCGCTATGATGATGCACAGAGGGACGCTTCACGCATGAGCCTGGACAGAGCGACGATGGACGAACGGGTACCTCGCGATTTCGAGACGCTGCGCACCACCATCCTGGAGCGGCGCGAAAGCCTGCCGAAGCGCATCGCCCAGATCGCTGCCCATGCGCTCGACAATCCTGACGACATCGCCTTCGGCACCGCCGCCAGCATCGCCGCTTCGGCCGGCGTGCAGCCTTCGACCCTGATCCGCTTTGCCCAGCAGCTTGGCTTCGATGGCTTCACCAGCCTGCAGCAGGTGTTTCGCGAACGGCTGCGCGAGCGCAACTCATCCTATGACGAAAGGCTGCAGGCGTTGCGCGCCAAGGCAGAGGGCGGTGCCGGCCACCGGGCGATCTTCGACGGCTTCGTCGCCGCCGCCTCGACCTCGCTCAACGACATTTCGCGCACGCTGGACGACGCGCATCTGGAAGAGGCCATTTCCCTGCTTGCCAAGGCGGAAACCATCTACGTTCTGGCCAAGCGCCGCTCCTATCCGGTGGCGTCCTACATCGCCTATGCGCTGGGCAAGCTGAAGATCCGCAACCAGCTGATCGAATCGGCGGCCGGGCTGAATGCCGAGATGATCGGCTTCGCGACGCCGGCGGATGCCGTCATCGCCATTTCTTTCTCGCCCTACGCACCGGCCACGATCGAGGAAGCGCGCAGCATTTCGGAACAGGGCGTGCCGATCGTCGCCATCACCGACAGCTCGTTTTCGCCGCTCGCCCAGTTCGCCAAGGTCTGGTTCGAGGTTGCCGAGGCCGATTTCGCCGGCTTCCGCTCGCTGTCGGCGACAATGGCGCTGGCCATGGCGCTGACCGTCGGCGTCGGCGAGAAGCGACGCGACACGGGCCGCAAGCGCAAGGCCTGATCCATCGCCGAAAAGGCACTTTTCACGGAAGGAACACTCATTCCATATTGACTATGGATTGGAATTATTATTTCATATTCCCGGCGCCACGCTGCCGCTCGCGCGTGTACCCCAACACAACAAGGCCGACGGGAGGTTCCAATGAGCGAAGCCGTGGACGCTGAATACGCGCCGCTCGACGTCATCACCATCGGTCGCGCTTCTGTCGACCTTTATGGGCAGCAGATCGGCTCGCGGCTGGAGGACATCACCTCCTTCGCCAAGTCGGTCGGCGGCTGCCCGGCCAATATCTCGGTCGGCACCGCCAGGCTCGGCCTGCGCTCGGCGCTGCTGACCCGCGTCGGCGACGAGCAGATGGGCCGCTTCATCCGCGAACAGCTGACGCGTGAAGGCGTCAATGTCGACGGGTTGAAGACCGACAAGGAACGGCTGACCGCGCTGGTGCTGCTGTCGGTCGAGGACGAAGGCGTCTCGCCGATGATCTTCTACCGCTCGGATTGCGCCGACATGGCGCTGGCGCCCGAAGACATCGATGAGGCCTTCATCGCCTCGGCGCGCTCGATCGTCGTCACCGGCACGCATTTTTCCAGGCCCAACAGCGATGCCGCGCAGCGCAAGGCGATCCGCATCATGAAGGCCAAGGGCGGCAAGGTGGTGTTCGACATCGACTACCGGCCGAACCTGTGGGGCCTTGCCGGCCATGCCGAAGGGTTCGAGCGCTATGTGAAATCGGACCGGGTCTCGGCGCAGCTGAAGACGGTGCTGCCCGATTGCGACCTCATCGTCGGCACCGAGGAGGAGATCATGATCGCGTCGGGCGCCGACGATTGCCTGAGCGCCTTGAAGACGATCCGCTCGCTGTCGTCCGCCACCATCGTCCTGAAGCGCGGCGCCATGGGCTGCATCGTCTATGACGGACCGATCAGCGACGACCTCGAGGACGGTGTCGTCGGCAAGGGGTTTCCGATCGAGATCTACAATGTGCTGGGCGCCGGCGACGCCTTCATGTCCGGTTTCCTGCGCGGCTGGCTGGGTGGCGAAGATCATGCGACAGCGGCGACCTGGGCCAATGCCTGCGGCGCCTTCGCCGTGTCGCGTCTGCTCTGCGCGCCGGAATATCCGACCTTCGAAGAACTGCGGTTCTTCCTCAAACACGGCAGCGAGCATCTGGCGTTGCGCAAGGACGAGGCGATCAACCACATCCATTGGGCAACGACGCGCCGGCGCGACATTCCCTCGCTGATGGCGCTCGCCTGCGACCACCGCGTGCAGCTCGAGGATGTGGCGGCGAAGGCCGGCGCCGATCCGGCACGGATCGAAGAATTCAAGGTGCTGGCAGTCAAGGCGGCTGCGAAGGTCGCCGCCGGCCGCGACGGCTACGGCATGCTGATCGATGAGAAACACGGCCGCAAGGCAATGTTCGAATTCGCCAGGCATTCCTTCGCCTGGCTCGGGCGGCCGGTGGAGTTGCCGGGTTCGCGGCCGCTGCGCTTCGAATTCTCGCAGGACATCGGCTCGCAGCTTGTCGAATGGCCGGTCGACCATTGCATCAAATGCCTGTGTTTCTATCACCCCGACGATGCGGCGGCGCTGAAGGAAGAACAGCAGCAGAAGTTGCGAGCCCTGTTCGAAGGCGCGCGGAAGGTCGGCAGGGAACTTCTCATCGAGATCATTGCCGGCAAGCATGGCAAGCTCGACGACACGACGATCCCGCGCGCGTTGGAGGAGCTCTATGCGCTGGGCATCAAGCCGGACTGGTGGAAGCTCGAGCCGCAGGCGTCGAGCGGCGCCTGGGCGAAGATCGAGGCCGTCATCCTGAAGCACGACCCGTGGTGCCGCGGCGTTGTGCTGCTGGGCCTGGAGGCGCCGCAGGACGAGCTGGAAGCGGCGTTCGCCGCCACCGCCAAGGCGCCCATCGTCAAGGGCTTTGCCGTCGGCCGCACCATCTTCGTCCACGCGGCCGAACAATGGCTGGCCGGCAAGATGTCGGATGACGAGGCGATCGCCGACATGGCGCAGCGCTTCGAACAGTTGACGGATGCGTGGCTTGCCGCGCGCGGCCGCAAGGCGGCATAAGAAGGCGCGGAATAGGACTGCGGAGGAAAACACCATGAGCAAGACAATCCGCCTGACAATGGCGCAGGCGCTGACCCGCTTCCTCAGCCGCCAGATGACCGAGATCGACGGCAGCAAAGTCCCCATCTTCGGCGGCGTCTGGGCGATCTTCGGCCACGGCAATGTCGCCGGCGTCGGCGAGGCGCTTTATCAGCTGCGCGACGAACTGCCGACTTTCCGCGCCCACAATGAACAGGCGATGGCGCATGCGGCGATCGCCTACGCCAAGGCCAATTTCCGCCGCCGCTTCATGGCCGCGACCTCTTCGATCGGCCCCGGCGCGCTCAACATGGTGACGGCGGCGGCGCTCGCCCACGTAAACAGGTTGCCCGTCCTGTTTTTGCCGGGCGACGTCTTCGCCAACCGCATCCCAGATCCGGTGCTGCAGCAGGCCGAGGATTTCTCCGACGGCACGGCGACGGCCAATGACTGCTTCCGTCCGGTTTCACGCTATTTCGACCGCATCACCCGGCCCGAGCAGATCATTCCTGCGCTCAGCCGCGCCATGGCTGTGCTGACCGATCCGGCCGAATGCGGCCCGGTGACGCTGTCTCTGTGCCAGGACGTCCAGGCCGAGGCATACGATTATCCCGAGAGCTTCTTTGTCGAGCGGGTCTGGCACCAGCGCCGGCCGCGCCCGGATCGCCATGAGCTTGCCGCTGCAGTCGCGGCGCTCAAGGGTGCAAAAAAGCCGCTGGTGATCGCCGGCGGCGGCGTCCTCTATTCGCAGGCGTCGGACGAACTGGCGAAATTCGCCGAGAGCGCCGGCATCCCGGTCTGCGAGACGCAAGGCGGCAAATCCTCGTTGCCGGACGACCATCCGCTCAACATGGCGGCGGTCGGCGTCACCGGCACTTCTGCCGCCAACCGGCTGGCTGAGGAAGCCGATGTCGTGCTGGCCATCGGCACGCGCCTGCAGGACTTCACCACCGGCTCGTGGGCGCTGTTCAAGAATTCGGGCAAGACCATCATCGGGCTCAACGTGCAGCCCTTCGACGCCGGCAAGCACCGCGCCCTGCCATTGGTGGCCGATGCGGCCGAGGGCCTGGCCGAACTCAGTGCTGCGCTGAAGGGCTGGAAGGCGCCTTCCACCTGGACCGACAATGCGGCCACCGGCAAGAAGGCCTGGCAGGCCGAGGCGGCCAAGGTGACGGCGTCGACCAATGCCGCCTACCCGTCCGACGCGCAGGTGATCGGCGCCGTGCAGCGCGCCATGGGCTCCGGTGTGACGCTGCTGAATGCCTCCGGCGGCCTGCCGGGCGAATTGCACAAACTTTGGCAGGCGGGCGCGCCCGGATCGTATCATGGCGAATATGGCTTCTCGACCATGGGCTACGAGATTGCCGGCGGGCTCGGAGCCAAGATGGCGAAGCCCGGCGAGGAGATCGTCGTCATGATCGGCGACGGCTCCTACCTGATGATGAACTCCGAAATCGCCACCTCGGTGATGCTCGGCCTCAAGCTCACCATCGTGCTGCTCGACAACCGCGGCTATGGCTGCATCAACCGGCTGCAGATGGCGACCGGCGGCGCCAACTTCAACAACCTCCTCAAGGACTCGCGCCACGAGGTGCTGCCCGACATCGACTTTGCCGCGCATGCGGCGAGCATGGGGGCGATCGCCGAGAAGGTGCCGTCGATCGCCGGGCTGGAAAACGCGCTGGAGAAGGCAAAGAAGAACAACCGCACCACCGTGCTGGTCATCGACACCGACCCGCTGGTTTCCACCGATGCCGGGGGCCATTGGTGGGACGTGGCGGTGCCGGAAGTGTCTGTACGGCCGCAGGTCAACGCGGCGCGCAAGGCGTATGACGAGAAGCGGAAGATGCAGACCGTCGGCGATTGATATAGGCGCTGCCACCCCTACCTCCCCCTTGTGGGGAGGTCGGACCGAAGGTCCGGGTTGGGGGTCCGGCGCCACCCCCACCCCGCTGCTTCGCAGCGACCCTGCCCACAAGGGGGAGGGTGAACAAGAACCGGAGTGACTACTTGAAAGCCAAACTGGGCATGTCCCCCATTGCGTGGTGGAACGACGATCTTGCGGAACTCAGCGATGACGTGTCGCTGGAAGAATGCCTGCGCCAATCACGGTCGGCCGGCTTCACCGGCATGGAGATGGGCCGGCGTTTTCCCAATGACCCCGAAATCATGCTGCCGATCCTGAAGGCCGCCGACGTCACGCTGTGCGGCGGCTGGTTCTCGGGCACGCTGGTCGATGGGGAGATGGCCGACAACAAGGATCGCATCCAGCCGATGATCGACCTGTTCAAGGCGGTGAATGCGCCTTGCATCGTCTATGGCGAGGTCGGCCGCTCGATCCAGGGCGACCGCTCCAAGCCGCTGGCCACCAAGCCGAAGCTGTCGGATGACGAGATGAAGGCTTATGCCAGGCGGCTCGCCGAATTTGGCGAATGGTGCGCCGAGCAAGGCATGCCGCTCTCCTACCACCACCATATGGCGGCAGTGGTCGAGACCGAGCCGGAACTCGATGCCTTCATGCGCTATTCCGGAGCCGGCATTCCCCTGCTGCTCGATGCTGGACATCTGGCATTCGCCGGCGGCAACGTGCTGCGCGCTATCGACAACCATCATACCCGGATCAGCCATGTGCATGTGAAGGACGTTCGCATGGGGGTGATCGAAAAGCTCGATCGCACCAAACAATCCTTCCTCGACGCGGTGGCGCTGGGCGCCTTCACCGTGCCGGGCGATGGGTCGCTGGATTTCGGCGCCATCGTGCAGCGCTTCGCCGACCATGGCTATGAGGGCTGGTTCGTGGTCGAGGCGGAGCAGGACCCGAAGAAGAACCCGCCACTCAGGATGGCGCAGGTTGGCTACAAGGAATTGATGCGCGTCATGACCGCCGCCGGCTATACGGTCGAGACGCAAGGCTTTCCAAATGTCTAGTTTTCCAATGGCTGGTGCGACGGGTTCCCGGCGAGGCCGATTGCTGTAGATTGGCCCGATGAAAGATTCCGAACACCCCTTCTTCCGGCCTTTGTGGCGGCGCGTCGCCATCGTCGCGGTCTGCGTCATCTGGTCGATCATCGAGTTCGCCACCGGCACGCCGTTCTGGGGCATGATCGCGCTCGGCTTCGCCGGCTACGCCGTCTGGCAGTTTTTTTATCTCTATAAACCGGCCGACGAGGCGAAGGCCGAGGCCGAACCGAAGGAGTGACTGATCGCATGCGTTGGCGATTGGCTTGCAGTGCTTCTAACTTCGTCATCCTAGGGCGGAGCAAGGAGCGCAGCGACGCGGCGCAGACCCTAGGATGACGAAGTTGGAAGGGCGCCGGCCAATTTCCGAACGTTTGCGATGGTCCTTTCAAACAAACGACTTGGCTTTACAGGCCTGCAACCGTCAGGCCACTGGAATAGGAGACAAGAAATGTCGAAGCTGCTCGTCAAAGCCGACAAAGGCCTTGGCCGCGTCGCCCATGTGACGCCGAAAAGCGCCGGCTGGACCTATGTCGGTTTCGACCTGCATCGGCTGAAGCCGGGCGAGAGCGTCTCCGGCAAGACGGAGGATCGCGAAGTCTGCCTGGTGTTCGTCACCGGCAAGGGCAAGGCCAAGGCCGGCGGCAAGGAGCTCGGTCTGCTCGGCGGGCGCATGTCGCCCTTCGAGGGCAAGCCGTGGTCGGTCTACATTCCGCAAGGCTCCGACTGGTCGGTGACGGCGGATACCGAGCTGGAACTTGCCGTCTGCTCGGCGCCGGGCCTTGGCGGCGGCCTGCCGGCGCGGGTGATCGCACCGGACGATCTCGGCCAGGAGGTGCGCGGCAAGGGCACCAACACGCGCTACGTCACCAACATATTGCCGGAGGGCGAGCCGGCCGATTCGCTGCTGGTGGTCGAGGTGATCACGCCCGGCGGGCATACGTCGAGCTATCCGCCGCACAAGCACGACCAGGACAATCTGCCCGCCGAATCCTATCTCGAGGAAACCTACTATCACCGTCTCAACCCGCCGCAGGGTTTTGCCTTCCAGCGCGTCTATACCGATGCCGACAAGAACGGCCATCGCGCGCTCGATGAAGCAATGGCGATCGAGGATGGCGATGTCGTGCTGGTGCCCGGGGGTTATCACCCCTGCGCCGCCTGCCACGGCTACGACCTCTATTATCTCAACGTCATGGCCGGACCGAAGCGGACGTGGAAATTCCACAATGCGCCCGAGCATGAATGGCTGATGAAGGCCTGACCGGTCGCTGCGTGAGCACTCGCGCCCTGGTCCAGCACGAAAAAATCGTCGGCTAATGACCCCGCCGCAGCGTTTTGTTACCTGAAAGCCAGCAAGGCTTCGTCAATTCGTCATGGAAATCACCTATGGCAGCGAAGCTGACAAGGACTTTCCATGCGCTACGCCCTCTATTTCACCCCCCGGCAGGACGAGCCACTGGCGCGGATCGCCGCCGACTGGCTCGGCCGCGACCCGTTTGGCGCCGCGACGAGGCCGGTCGAAGCGGTGGCAGACCTGTCGGCGGCGGAAGTCGCTTTCCACACCGCTTCGGCGCGCCGTTATGGCTTTCACGCAACGCTGAAAGCCCCCTTCCGCCTGGCTGCCAACGAGACGGAAGCCTCGCTGCGCGCCGCACTCGACCAATTCGCCGAGGCGACGCCGGCGGTGACCATCCCGCGTCTCGTCGTGAGCCAGATCGACGGCTTCTTCGCACTGGTGCCGGAAGGGCCAGTGCCTGCGCTCAACCGGTTCGCCGATGACGTGGTGCGCGATTTCGACCGGTTTCGCGCACCGCTGAGCGAGGCGGAAATCGAGCGGCGCAGCCCGGATTCGCTGAAGCCGGCCGAGTTCCGCAACCTCTGCCAATGGGGTTACCCCTATGTCTTCGAAACCTTTCGCTTCCACATGACGCTGTCCGGCCGGGCGGGGTCACAGGAAAGCCCTCGTTTGCGCGCAGCGATCGACAGCCTGTTCGCGGAAGTGCTGCAACAGAAGGTGCTGGTGGATGCGTTGACCTTGTTTGTCGAAACCGAACCGGGTGCACCGTTCATGGTGCTCTCGCATCACGCGCTCGGGCGCCGCCCGGCCAGAAAAACCGCCTGAAGGACTGCCTGAAATGACCGCCGAGACTGTTCTCCACAATGCCCGCATCGTGCTTGCCGACGAGATCGTCGAGGGTTCGCTGGTGCTGCGCGACGGCTTTATCGCCGGCATCGAATCCGGCATCAGCCGCATCGGCGAGGATATGGGCGGCGACTATGTCATTCCCGGGCTGGTCGAATTGCACACCGACCATCTCGAAGGCCACTACGCGCCGCGGCCCAAGGTGCGCTGGAATCCGATCGCCGCCGTGCTCGCCCATGACGCGCAGGTGGCGACCGCCGGCATCACCACCGTGCTCGACGCCTTGCGCGTCGGCATGGACGAAGACGCCGACCTGACATCGGCCGACATCCGCAAGCTGGCCGACGCGATCGAGGACAGTGTGAAGCAGGACCGTCTGCGCGCCGACCATTTCATCCACCTGCGCTGCGAGGTTTCGGCACCGGACTGCCTCAGGGCTTTCGCCAATTTCGATGGCGACGAGCGGGTCAAGCTGGCATCGCTGATGGACCATGCGCCAGGCCAGCGCCAGTTCGTCAATCTCGAGACCTATGCCTACTATTACCAGCGCAAGCTGAAGCTGACCGATCGCGATTTCAAGCTGTTCTGCGAAAAGCGGATGGCCGAATCGGCGCGCAATTCAGCGCCGAACCGGGCGGTGATATCAGCCGCCTGCCAGGAGCGCGGCATCGTGCTGGCCAGCCACGACGACGCCACATCAGGCCATGTCGACGAGGCGATCGAGCAGGGCGTGCGCGTCGCCGAATTCCCGACCACGGAAGAGGCCGCCAGGGCCTCGAAAGAGGCCGGGATGGGCGTGCTGATGGGCGCGCCCAACGTCATGCGCGGCGCCTCGCATTCGGGCAATGTCTCCGCCCGTACGCTGGCCGGCGACGGCCTGCTCGACATCTTGTCATCCGACTATATTCCCTTCAGCCTGATCCAGTCGGCGTTCTTCCTCGGCGATGTCGTCGAAGGCATTTCCCTGCCGCAGGCCGTCGCCATGGTCTCGAAGAACCCGGCCGATGCGGTTGGCCTGACCGATCGCGGCGTCATCGAACAGGGCCGCCGCGCCGATCTGGTGCGCGTGCGCGTCGACGACCATGTCCCGGTGGTGCGCACCGTGTGGCGGCAGGGAAGCCGGGTCGCATGATGGTGTCGGCATCGATCGAGCGGGAATTGTCGGCCGAGACGTTTCCGATCCGCGATGGCGTTTTCGTCGCCGTCGTCGGCCCAAGCGGCGCCGGCAAGGACACGGTGATCGGCTACGCCCGCGCCCGCTTTGCCTATGAGACAAGGCTGGAGTTCGTCCGCCGCGTCATCACCAGGCCGAGCGATGTCGCCAGCGAGGACCACGACACGCTGGCCGATGCCGCCTTCGTCGAGGCCGAAGCCGATGGCGCCTTCGCCATCTCCTGGGAAGCGCACGGCTTGCGCTACGGCATCCCCGTCGATGTCGACTGGTCCGTCGCCAATGGCCGTGTCGCTGTCGCCAATGTGTCGCGCGCGATCATCCCCTCCTTGCGCGAACGCTATGCCAATCTGGCCATCGTCGAGATCACCGCCTCGCCTGAAGTGCTGGCCGAGCGTCTGGCGATGCGCGGCCGCGAGTCGCGCGGCGAAGTGCTGGCGCGGCTGGCGCGCAGCGCCAATGTGAGCCTGTCGGGACCTGGCGTCACCTCGATCGACAACAGCGGCCCGCGCGAAGCCGCCGGCGACCGTTTCGCCGAGGTGCTGCGCAAGGCGATGGCTTTTTCCGACATGTCGGGCCTGATCTAGGCTAGCCTTCAAGCGCAAAAGGCATGAACAAGACGGTGCCGGCAGCACTTTCGCCAGGGGCCAGCACGATCACGCCTTCCTCCGGATCGTCCCACCGGCCCCGGTTGAAAGCACCGGAGGCATTCGTTTGCGGCTCGACGCAGAAATACGGTTTTGTCGGATCGGCGTAGAGCATCAGATGCTTGAAGACCGGGTCGGCCTTGATCCGCAAGCCGGCACCGCGGGTTGGAAAACGAATGATCGCCTCGCCCCTCCAGCCGCCGTAATCACTGTTGCGCCAGCCGTTTGGCAAAGGCCGGTCCTCGGCAAAGTCGAGTTCGGGCGGAAGTGTGATCGGATCACCGGAAATGCCATCCGGCTCTTCGAGGTAGAAGCGCTTCGCCTCGAATTGCAATGTCACGTCCGGATCGCGATCGAACCAGGGATGCAGGCCAAAACCGAACGGCAAGGTAACCGGTCCGGTGTTGGTGAGCGTAATGGTGACGCTCAGCCCCTCTTCGGTGACCGCGAAAGCCTGCGTCGCTCGATAGGAATAGGGCTCGGCTCCGGCGGCAATGTCCAGCGTCAGCGTCGCGTTCGCGGCTGCTGTCTCGGTGACAGTCCAGGCGTGTTGCCAGCCGCTGCCGTGCACGTTGAATTTCTCCGGCGGATTGTTGGGCAGGACCTGCCAGCGCTGCGCCCCGAAGTCGAAAGCGTTCCCAGTGATGCGATTGGCGTAGGGCGTCATTGGAAACATGGCCACGCCAAGCACATTGCCGGTATCGCGATCCCCGTCCGAAAGCCGGCGCAGGAGATCGATGCCGCGCCAGCGCAGCGCGCTCACGCTGCCGCCGATTTGCGGCGCCAGTTCGGCTTCAAGCGCCCCTGCCCTCAACATCAACAGTTCAGGTTTCGCTCTCATGGCTTGCCACTCGTCCGCCACCGACATCCGGCATGATGTGGAGACGTCCCGCAATCGCAGAAGGGCGGCAAGGCCGCAACCATTTCATTCATGCCGCCAGGCGCCGACAAACGCGCGGCGCGTCTTGGCAGGGCGATTATTCCGCGGCCGCGCCGGAAGCGCTCTTGCGGGTGGCGTCGACCATCAGCCGCCGTTCCCGGAACACGCCCCATTGCTGGTCGACCAGCACACCGATGAGGATGACGCCGCCCATCACCGCGAAGTTGAGCGAGGACGGGATGCCGAGCAGGTTGACGAGGTTCTGCAGTTCCTGCAGCAGCACCGTGCCGAGGATGACGCCGATCAGCGAGCCTTCGCCGCCGCGCAGCGAGAAGCCGCCGAGC
Organism: Mesorhizobium sp. M7A.F.Ca.US.010.02.1.1; assembly: GCF_004023085.1. Lineage (NCBI taxonomy): Bacteria > Pseudomonadati > Pseudomonadota > Alphaproteobacteria > Hyphomicrobiales > Phyllobacteriaceae > Mesorhizobium > Mesorhizobium sp. M7A.F.Ca.US.010.02.1.1. The sequence goes on from NZ_RZRV01000060.1 coordinate 12,681, forward strand.
ACGGCTGCGGCGATGGCGTAGAGTTCGTAGAACTGGCCGTGGCTGGCCGGTGAGATCGAGCGCGTGTACATGGCGAAATAGATCGCCGACAGCGCCGTCAGCACGCCGCAGATGACGTAGGCGGCGACGACGACGCGGCCGGTGCGGATGCCGGAATATTTCGCCGCCTCCTCGTTCTTGCCGATGGCGTAGAGATAGCGGCCGAACACCGAGCGGTGCAGCACCACCCACATGACGATCGAAATAACGATCAGCGCGATGAAACTGTTCGGCACGCCATAAGAGCGCCCGGCGGTGAGGAATTCGAGGCCGGGGAAATTCTGGCCGAACGCAAAACCCGCCGTGCCGTCGCCAGTGTAGAAGCGGGCGACGCCGCGGTAGATCAAAAGGCCGCACAGGGTGACGACGAAGGGCTGCAGCTTGAGCCTTGTGATCAGCCAGCCATGTGCCAGGCCGATGATGGCGCCAAGCACCAGGATGAGCACGAAGGCAACCGGCCATCCCATGCCACGCACGGCGATAAAGTCGATGAATAGCGTTCCGAGCAGCGCGACCACCGAGCCGACCGACAATTCGATGCCGCCGGTGATGATGACGAAGGCCTGGCCGATCGACAGGATGCCGAACAGGCCGATCAGGTTCGAGGTGTTGGCGAGGTTGATCGGAAGCAGGAAGCGCGGATTGATGATCGCAACGATCGCCCCGACCACCAGGATCAGGATCAGCAGGCCGAGATCTTTCTTGCTCATCGTCTTCTCCCCAATGCCCGCCCTGGAAGGTTCCGGACCGGAACCCGTGGCAACAAAAACTATTTCGGCTGCTTGCCCACCGCCAGCAGCAGCACGTTTTCCTGGCTGAACCGGTCCTTGTCGAGAATGCCCGAGATCTGGCCCTCATGCATGACGGCGATGCGGTCGGACACGCCGATCACCTCTTCCATGTCCGACGAGATCATCAGCACGGCGACGCCGGCATCGGCGAGCGCCCGCATCAGGCCATAGATTTCCGCCTTGGCGCCGATGTCGATGCCGCGCGTCGGCTCGTCGAGGATCATCACCTTGGGGTTCATGGCGAGCCACTTGCCGAGCACGACCTTCTGCTGGTTGCCGCCCGACAGCGTGCCGGTGCGCGTCTGCACCGAAGGCGCCTTGATGCCGAGATCTTTCTTCTGCTTCTCGGCGGTGGCGGCCTCGGCGCTTTTGGACACCAGGGAGCGGCGCGCATGCGCAGGCAGGTTGGGCAGGGAAATGTTCTGCGCGATCGACAGGTCGAGCAGGATGCCGGTGAGCTTGCGGTCTTCCGGCACCAGGAAGATGCCGTGCGCGACGGCGTCGGCCGCGGAAGCCAGCGCAAGCGGCTTGCCGTCGAGCTCGAGCGTGCCGCCAAGGCTGCTATCGATGCCGAAGAACACCCGCGCCAGCTCGGTGCGGCCCGAGCCGACAAGACCGGCAAGGCCGAGGATTTCGCCGCGCCTGACGTCAAGGTCGACCGGCCGGCCGGGATAGGCAGGCGTGCGGATGGCCTTGGCCGCGAGTGCTACGGCGCCGGGCGCACGCGCCGCCTCCGAGGCCTTCTCGCGCTCCTTCAGCATGCGGCCGATCATCAGCTTGACCATCTGGTCGTGGCCGATGTCATGCTTGCCCAGCGTACCGGCCAGCATGCCGTCGCGCAGCACGACGACACGGTCGGCGACGCGCTCGACCTCGTGCAGGCGGTGCGAAATGAAGATGACGCTGATGCCGTCGGCCTTCAGCGCCTTGATGACGTCGAGCAATTTGTCGGTCTCGGCGAGCGGCAGGCTCGATGTCGGCTCGTCAAGGATGACCAGCCGCGCCTCGATCGACAGCGCCTTGGCGATCTCGACCATCTGCTGCTGGGCCAGCGACAGGGTCGCGACCGGCGTGTCGGCGGAAAAATTGGCGCCGACGCGCTTCAAAAGCGGCGCCACCATGGTGCGCAGCTTGGCGCGGTCGACGAGCTTGAGCGGCCCGGCGCGCAACGGCTCGCGGCCGAAGAAAATGTTGGCGGCGACATCGAGATTTTCGAACAGGTTGAGTTCCTGGTGGACGAAGGCGATGCCCGAGCCCAGGCTGGCTTCGACGGAGAGCCTGTCATGTGCGGTGCCGTCGACGGTGATCGTGCCGCTGTCGGGCGTGGTGACGCCGCCGAGGATCTTCATCAAGGTCGATTTGCCGGCGCCGTTTTCACCGACAAGGCCGATGACCTCGCCCGGCCTGACCTCCATGGAGAAGCCGTCGAGCGCGACGACGCCCGGATAGGTCTTGCGCACGTTCTCGAGGCTGAGGAACGGCGTCGTTGCTGCGATGGATGTGTCGGAATAATTCATCATGCCTGACAGCGATTGGCGGGCCGACTTTTTGGCAGACTGACGATCCGCGTGCGGTTCGTCAATGCGAGCAGCCGGCCCAAGCGACGTTGAGCCGGCTGAACTGCTTCAAGTCTTAATTTCCGGCCATCGCCTTCAGATTGGCGGCGTAGGCGTCGACGTCATCCTTGCCGATGATCTTGGTCGGGATGATGATGAGGTTGCCTTCCGGGATGCCCGACTTGTCGCCCTTGAGATAGGCAGCCATCAGCTTCATGCCCTGATAGGCCCATTCGAAGGGCTGCTGCACGACGGTGGCGGCAATGGTGCCTTCCTTGACGCCGCCCAGCGTGATCGGATCGTCATCGAAGCCGACGACGGTGATCGAGCCGAGCTTGCCGGCGTCGCGCAGCGCTTCATAGATGCGCGGCGTGTTGTAGGAGTAGAAGCCGACCATGCAGGTGACGTCGGGGCTGGCAACCAGCGCGTCCTCGACGTTCTTCTTGGCGCGCGCCTGGTCGATGTCGTCGCCGCGCACGTCGATCAGCTCGATCTTGGTTCCGGCGAGGCCGTCCTTCATGCCCTGGATGCGCTCCTTGGCATTGTCGGCGCCGAGCAGGCCAACGAAGCCGAGGCATTTTCCGCCATCGGGCATCGCCTTCTTGGCGATTTCGGCCGCCTGCTTGCCGGCATCGACATTGGACGAGCCGATATAGGCGACGCGCTTGGTCTGCGGGGCGTCCGAGTCGGTGGTGAACAGCGCCGTTTCCGAAGCGATCTTGTTGAGGCCGTCGGTCGAGGTCTTGGGATCGACGGCCGAGACCATGATGCCCTTGACGCCGGCGGTGACCAGATCGTCCATCAGCCGCTGCTGGATGGCGACCGAGGACTGCTCGGGATATTTGAGCTCGAGCGTATAGTCGGGCAGTTCGCCCTGCGCCTTCTTGACGCCGGCTTCGGCGGCCTTCCAGAAATCGGAAGCGCCGTTGACGACGAAGGCCAGCGTCGGCTTGTCTTGGGCGCGCGCGATTGCCGTGGCCGACAGGCCAAGCAGCAGCGCGGCCGCGGCTACGGATGCATTGCGTATCAAGGATTTCATGTTCAACCTCCCGTTTGGCTCAGTCGTTGGACCGGCCGATCTTGCACTGACCTGATTTGCCGTTTGCAGCGTGGACGCCCTCCTCCTCAAAGGGGTTCCCGGCACCGAAAGAATGGCGTCGTTCCAGCCACGATCATGGACCTTAGAGACTCATCCTTCGTTCGTAAATAGTCCGATTTGTCTGACATATCACATATCCGAGACAAAGCTCGCGGAGGTAGTATCCGCTCGCCACCGGGCCATTTTTCGTACTCTCCCGCCGCCCCGGACCTGACTGGCCGGACGCGACGGATTGACGGTACAGCGCATCTTTGTATTAGTAAACAGTATTAGTTCCGAGCCAATGCCGGCGATTTCGCGTGTGCCCAACGCCGAGCCGTGGTCACCGCTGGCCCACTATCTCAGCCTTTTCCATTTGAGTTTTGGCTTGTATGAGAATGCAGGTGGATGGACCTCCGGCATACTAATAGTTATAAACGGCTTCGATGTTGTTTCTATAAATTGACGGCGTCACGCCATCTTGCCGGCCTGACCGGCCAGCCAGACTGGGATTTGCCATGAGCGAGACGACGGATCCGGCCATCGACACGGTGAAGCGCCGCAAGGCGCCGGCGAAGAGCGCCAGGGGTCGCGTCACCATGACCGACATCGCCAGGGCCGCCGGCTGCTCGCAGGCGACCGTTTCCTTCGTGCTCAACAATTCGCCCGGCATCAAGCTGTCGCAGCAGACCCGCGAACGGGTGATCGAGGCCGCGCGGACCCTTGGCTACGCCGCGCCCGCTTTCGAGGCCCTTCACCCGGCGTTGCCTGCCTTCGAGGGGCCCGCCTTCGAAGGACTCGACGGGGTGATCGGCTTTGCCGTCGACCAGCTCGCCACCAGCCCGGAGGCCGTGGTCGCCATCGAGGGCGCGCGCCAGGCCTCGTGGAATGCCGGCAACGTGCTTCTGGTGGCGCAAACGCTGGGCGATTCCGTCATGGAGCCGCGCGCCATCGCCGCACTCACCAAGCGGGGCATTTCGGCGCTGATCTACATGACCATCTTCACCCGCGAGATATCAGCGCCCGATTACCTCTACGGCCTCGACATCCCGGTGATCCTGCTCAACTGCTACACGGCGGATTACGCCTTCCCGGCTGTGGTGCCGAGCGAGATCGCCGGCGGCCAGAGCTCGACCCGGCACCTGATCAGCCACGGCCACCGCCGCATCGCCACCATCACCGGCGAGCCGTGGATGCAGGCGGCACAAGACCGGCTGAAGGGCTACCGCCGCGCGCTCGCCACCGCCGACATCCCGTTCGACGGCGAATTGGTGGTCGAGGGCGACTGGTCGGCCAGCGCCGGCTATGCCGCGACCGTCAAGCTCTTGGCGCTCAGGGATAAGCCCACCGCCATCTTCTGCCAGAACGACCGCACCGCGATCGGCTGCTACGAAGCGCTGAAGGAAGCCGGCCTGCACATCCCGCAGGACATCTCCGTGGTCGGCTACGACGACGAGGAAATCGCCCGCCATCTCTTCCCGCCGCTGACGACCTCGATCCTGCCGCACATGGCCATGGGCCAATGGGCGATCGAACAGCTGGAAGCGCCGGCGGCGCCTGGACGGGGGCGCTATCCGATCACGAAGCTGGAGTGCCCGCTGGTGGAAAGGGAGAGTGTAATGGGGGTGGCGGGGGTTTCCTAAGGCGCATCGTGTTTGAGAGATATTGTGGCGACGCGCTTTAGGTCTCCATCGTTGACGCCTTCGCTGTCTGGTCTCCGCTGAAGTCCGGCTTACTGTCCTCGACATGCAAAAGCCCGCCAAGGAATCCGCGAATAACAGGCCCTCTTCGGAACGTCGAAATCAAGCGTTTCGTCCGACAATCGCAAGGCCATGTCGCAGATTGTCTGCGCTCACGGCAAGGACTAGCTGGCCGGCATCCATTGAAGCAACAGCGGCCCTCGCTGGTCTGATGATCACGCTCGTGGAGAGCCCGGTTGCGGTCGGCTTGTCGGTTTCCAATCGAGATTTCTCTTCGCCTGCAGTCCTTCGTAGTCGGGAATGCACGTGAAGAACGCCGGCCGGCGATCGCGTCCCGCTGCCTTGCAATCCGAGCATCCGAACAAGCCGACGAGATCCCAATGCATCGATCCGTGACCTGGACCGAGCCGGTCAATTAGAGCCTGAACTTCGAGCTTGGTCGACTTGCAGCACATGGCATGCCCGCAATTGACATAGAGGCTTTCGCGGGCGGCCAACGTGTCTGCGAGCGTCTTCGTCATCCTTTGAAGCGCTCGGTGTACCAGGTGATCTTGCCGTCGATCTTCATCGGTTTGTGGATCATCAGGCGCTTCGGCAAGTGTTCGGGGTGCACCTCCAGAAGCGTAATTTTGATCTGCGGCTTGCATCGGCTGCAATCGAATTTCAGCGAAAGCGGATCGACGCCGCCCCCGTAGACCATCATCAAATCGACCGATCGGCAGTAGCGAACATTGCCGCAACTGCACTCTGCTTTCACAAGCATATTGTGCCGGGTCGCTTTGCCCAGCGTGTCGATCGGATCATGCGCCATAGCCCTAAAAGAGGAACATATTCCTCTTTGGTCAAGGGGCTCTTGACTCTCTTGTTCCTATTTTGTTCACTGACAGGCAGGAAAGTCACAGGAGGCGGGCTATGAAGCTTCGCTTGGAGATAACGGGCGCTTCGCCCGATGAGCAGCAACGCGGCATTGAAGCTGCGCGGGCGGTCTTTGCCGCTGCGGGAATATCAGCCGAGCAGGCAGCCGATGGAATGTTCGCGCTAGAGGGCTGGGACGATGCCAACTTTCAGGACGATGAAGCACCGACGGAAGACGAGGATGCAGCAGCATCAATCTGGATGGATGCCAACAAGGCTGCCGTCGCGGCGTGCTGCGCCAATTGGCCTGCCGATGCGGTGCCTGAGAACTTTCTCTTCCTTGAATTGGTAGAGTGAGCATGTGCGGACGCTACACGAGATATCTGACCTGGTCGGAAATCCACCGGCTATATCGACTGACGGCGCCCGCAGAAACCGGTCGCAATGATGCCCCTCGCTACAACATCGCCCCGACTGAGGAAGTCCCATTCGTCACCGCCGGCGAGAACGGCAACCACAAGCTCCGCGAGGGTCGCTGGTGGCTAGTTCCTTTCTGGGCGAAGGAGATGCCCAAGGCGGCGATGTTCAACGCCAGGATCGAAGGCATAGACACTGCGCCGGCCTTCCGCGATGCCTTCAAGTCGAAGCGCTGTCTGATCCCCGCCGACGGCTTCTACGAATGGACCATCTCTCCAGCAGATGGCAAAAAAGACCCTTGGCACATCTACTTGCCCGATCACGCGCCGTTCTCGTTTGCCGGCCTGTGGGCCTACAATTCCAACCTCGAAATCACCAGTTGCACCATCATCACCGAGCCGGCCGGCGAGCCGATGAAGAACTTGCACGATCGGCAGCCGGTCATCCTCGACCAAGCCTACTATGACGCGTGGCTGGATCCGGCGACGCCCAAGGACGACTTGAAAGACATTCTCAGCCACGACATCGACGGTCAACTGCAGTTCAATCGCGTCGGTCGCGACGTCAACTCGACGCTAATCAACAAGCAGCCCAATGACCATCCCTCCTTGGTCGGGCCTATCAATCCTCTCTAACTATGCTGATTTGCGGCCCTTCGCCTTTGGCCGGTCTTGGTTGATGCCTTCGTTGGCGAGGCTCTTTCGAAGAACCGAGGCCAGATCGACCACGTTCTCCTTAGGTTTCGGCGCCGGTTTAGGGGGCTTTTTGCCCTTGCGCTTGGCGTCGATCATGGCAATCAACGCATCCTCGTAGGTGTCCTCGAATTTCGAAGGATCGAACTTCGTCACCTTCTTGTCGATAAGGAGCCCCGCGATTTCGAGCAAATCCGCATCGTATTTCGGGCTCTTCACATCGTCGAAGACGGTGTCTTCCGATGTCATCTCATTGTGGGTCCGTAGCTCGGTCAGCAGCATCCCTTTTCCAAGGGGCTGTATCAACACTTCGCGCCCGCGCTGATAGAGTACGACGCAAGAGCGTGCCGCAACGCGCTTCTTGGCCATCGCATCGCGCAGGACGGCAAAGGCCTCCAGGGAGGCACCGTCTGCCGGGATCAAGTAGTATGGTTTCTCCAGAAAACGTGTGTCGATCTCGGCAACCGGAACGAAGGAATCGACGTCAAGTGTATGCTGCGACGTCAGTTTCAGTTTCTTGATCTCGTCTGGCTCGACGTGGATGAAATCATCCTTGTCCGCCTCATACCCTTTGATCTGATCCTCGGCTTCGACAACGTCGCCAGTCTCTTCATCGAGATAGGCGCTTTTGACGGGTAAACCGTCCTTGCGGTTCAAAATCTTGAAGTGAATCTTGGATGCCTCGCTTGTGGCACCAACTATCTTCACCCCGCATGACACGGAACCGACCCTCAGAAAGCCCTTCCAGACCGCGCGTAGCGCCACCATGCCGTTTCTCCTAGACGTGCCGATGTTCCGCACAACGCCAGGTACACGGTTCTGTTCCGCAGGGGGGAGCCCCCGTCGCCAGCGTTAGTCATTCCTCTCGGTAATCGAGCAGCTTCGCATGGCGTAGCCTTTCCTCGCCCTTCAGGAACCTGACGCGGCCGACGAGACCAGGCTTCAGCCATTCGGCCTTTTCCTTCTTTAGACCGATCGGAACTGGTCCCCCGACCTTCCCTTGAACACGATCCCATAGCCGCCGACGCTTGTCGGCTTTAAAGGCAACGAAAGCGCCGCCGGCATATTGGCCCTTGTCGGCCATGAGCACCATTGCGGGCTTTCCGGCCTCGCGCTGCACGCCAATGATGTCCATTTCCTTTTCGGCATAGCACTTGATCTTGCGCCAGTTCATCGTCGGCCCGCTACGGTAGATGCTGTCCTTGCGCTTCGAGACCATGCCCTCGAGCCCCGCCTTGTCGACCAGGTGATAAACCGCGTCGCCGGTGCCGGGCATGGCTTTGCTGACCTGAATGCGGCCGACGGCTGGAATCAGTGCCTGCAGGATTTCGCGGCGGTCTTCCACCGGCATGTTGCGCAAATCATGCCCGTTCAGGTGCAGGAGATCGAACGCCACCAAATACAAGTCGCGCGACGGCTTACGGCGGGTGACGGCTGATTGCAGGGCGTGGAAGTCGGACAGGCCGGCCTCGTTGACGGTGATTGTCTCGCCATCGATGATGAAACTTTCCGCCTCGATCGCCTCCGCTTCTCCGGCAAGTTCGATATAGCGGCCGGTCCAATCGTATCCGTTCTTGGTGAACAGCCGGATCCCGTTTTCATCCTTAATAATCTGGGTCCGATACCCGTCGAATTTGATCTCATGAAGCCATTCGTCGCCCTGCGGCGGCCTGTCGACCAGCTCGGGCTCCATGGGCTTGATGAACTTCAGAGGCATGCGCTGACTCGCATAGTGCGATTCAATTAGCGCGCGCTAAAATGGTTCCGGAACATTTTAGACGATTTGAATGTTTGATAGCTATGACGAAACTATCCGACCTTGGCCCGCCGATTCCAGGCAAGCAGCACGACGGCGAGCCTGCCGACGAACGGGAGAATTTTATGATTTGCCCGGTATGCGGCCAGCGGCTCGACATGCGTGACTTCCGCCAGGTCGCTTGGCACGATCAGCCCGAACATAGGCCGCTGGAGTTGGAAGTTTATGTCACCAGCCGGAACGCGTAGCGGTTCCGAACGTGGTCGTTGAAATAGCGCCCCTTGGCAAAGGCTGCCTTGAACGCGGTGAAGGTCTCAACCGGTACGTCCAAAAACTGCTTCCCGCTGGCTACAAACCAGACTGAGAGAACCCTGTTGTTCGGGTCATAGTCGAACTTGCGCGCGCTGGGCATGGAAACAATGCCCGGCCGGCGGTGAGTCGGCCGCTAGGCATCATCAGCCGTCAACAGGTAGCGCAAAGCTATTCCTGCCAGCCGCGGCGGAATGCTCGCAAATTAGTTCTTGCGCCGAGGCCCAATGGTATCTCAGCAACTGCTCCTGGGGAGGCAAGCTGGACCGCGATGGCGACGGCGTGGCATGCGAGACGCTTTGCTGACGGCTCATCTAAGATGTGTCCAGCCGGCTATTGGGGAAAGAGGTGACGCGCCAGCCAATAGCCGAACAGCAGTCCGCCTACGCCAAGAGTAGCCAGCGCTATGTTGACTGCAGAGTTGAAGACAGAGGCGTTTTTCCCCATCGCGGTGCTATTTGCGGTAATCATTGATTCATAGTGGTCGCACTGTTCGGCCAGTGCGTCTCTCATCTCGATGCCCCGTTCGACATCCGCGCCCCAGTGCCCAGGCTGGTTTCCGGAGAACTCGAAATTAATGGAACTTGCGGACATTACAGCCATCCATGCAGCCACAAATAGGGCCGCTGCCGCAAATAGCGACGTTAGCGACAAAAGGCTGCTTGGCGCCGCCGAGGTTGCCAAAGAGTAAGACGCGCCGATCAACAAGACCGAAACCGCCCCTACAGTGCCTGCAAACGAATACGCACGCTCGTCCGCTGCGATAGCAGATGTTAATTGCGCATCAAGATAGGCCTCAGCCTCTCGCAATATCTCCTGAAGCATGGAAATATCGGCAAGTCGTAACTGATTTGACAAGGGGGATGACATGCACTCACACTTGGAGATCTTTGTTCAACCTAAACGACCAACCACCGGAAAGAAAAGTCCCGGTACGGCAAAAAGCTCAAAGGAGGGCTCTGCAAAACCTAAGCCGAAGCCCACCAAAAAGGGTTAGTAGTACGTCTTCGATGATGTAGAAAACTCGCTTGCTGGGCGGTGGCGATACTCCACTTCGCTGGCGCGGCTAGTCTGAGGGAAACCGTGAGGGTCTAGCTAATCGCTTTGGGATGAAGGTTTCTTTTCGTATATCGATCGTCGTCAGCGCGATTTAGGTCGCACTAGTCATCCAGCTTCTCAGCGGCACTATGAACGCACTTACGTCCTGATAAAAGCAGATGACTCCAATAGAACGTGCCGGCCACGCGGGTTTCGCTCTACCTCCGTCGTCCTGGTTGCCCACGTCCTCTCTCGCTGTCGCTTGGATTGCGACTGCCTGCAGGCCAAACGGCCTGCCTAAGCCTGCGGCTTCCGTTCCACGATGTCCGTGGATTCTCTCTTGCTATTCCACGAAGATCGTGGCATGCCGTTTGAAAGAGATGTTGCAGCCTGGAACTGAACAATGACATGGAACTGCGTCCTCCCGAAGGAAACCCTAGAAGGCTATCGCAAGGCGGCCAACGCAACCCAAGAGGAAATGGCCCACCATATGCACCTGCCATTGCGGACCTACGAGGACCTCGTAACCGGTAAAACCCAGATGCGACCCGTCCACAGTCGGGCGGCCGAGGGTGCGCTGCTGTTTCTGGCTCGTAAGAGGGACGACACTAGGTTCCTCCCCCCGCATCTGGTTGATCTTCTCGACGATCTAGCTGCCGCACGGCAGAAGGCCGTGAAGCTTTCGAGGGAAGAGGCCTTCGCTTCACGGTGGCGGATGGCCAAGATCGTCGGAGTATACAAGGTCGACGGGACGCCGGTTTCAGTGTCGGAGCGGCCGCTTGGCGAAGCCATTCGGCTGATCGCCGAGGGGACCGTCGGGCATAGAACCGGTAGGGCCCAAGTTTTCACCGAAGAGGGCGAGGGCCTGTTGAACTACATGGATTGCGTCGCGGTGTTGAAACAGTACGGCCAGCGGCTCTGACGCTGTCAACTTTTCAGTGTGGGACGACCGCCCAAAATCCAGCCGTTTGCATTTGGTTTTGTTGGCGCACCCGACAGGATTCGAACCTGTGACCTCTGCCTTCGGAGGGCAGCGCTCTATCCAGCTGAGCTACGGGTGCTTTCCGGAATCCGGAAAACGAACCAGCCGATGAACCGGCAAGTCACGGCTTCTTAGCGGAAGCAGGCGCGGGCTTCAACGGGCAATTGGAGATTGGCTCCGCGACTTGGCTCGGTGCGCCCTGGCTACGGCCTATGAGGTTCGCGCCCGCCCGCCCTTCCC
>NZ_RZRV01000061.1:0-24062 GCF_004023085.1 Mesorhizobium sp. M7A.F.Ca.US.010.02.1.1
AAGCGTACATGAAAGCCGCACGTGCCTGCCTGGATGCGATTGGCGTGGCTCCGTCGCGGTACCACCAGGAGAGCTTCGGCGGCGGCAGCAGCCCTCAGTTGGAACCGGCCCCGACAATACCATCTTCAGTCCGTTTCGTCCGCTCCGGGATCGTGCATAACTGCTTGCACGGAGAGACGCTGCTGGAGGCGGCACGCCAATGTGGCGTCTACGTCCCAACCGCCTGCCAGCAGGGAGTTTGCGGCACATGCCGCATCGCCAAGCTGTCCGGCGAAGTCGCCATGGAGGATCTCGGCGGGCTGGCCCCTGAAGAGAAGTCGGCCGGCTATGTCCTGGCATGCTGCAGCCGCCCGCAAGGAACGGTTTTGCTCGACATTTAATTCGTCGAGCGTCAGCACGGAATCTTCAACGTTCAACAACGGCTGCAGTGCGCGTCGGATGGTTCTGATTCATGCCTGTCGACGGCTTGGAATGCTTCAGCGGGTGGGACGGTTCCAGCGGTGAACTGGTCCGTATGGTCACGGATCGGCTTCGCGATCCTGACTCTTTTCAGCACTCAGAGACAAAGACATCCAAGCCGGACAAGAGTGGGCACCGTACCGTTCTCATGGAGTACCGTGCGAAGAATGGCTTTGGTGGCTATACTGTAGGCTACGCTACCGGATCACTGAACATATCCGATTGCACCGTCACCAACTTCAGTTTGGTGGGGCAATGAGACCACCACCATGAGGCAGCGGGCTTGCGCCCCCTAGACGCGCGCAGTGCCACTCTCCCGGCTGCCAAAATGCCGTGCCGGTGATGCGGCCGGTCGATCGTCACTTCGCCCTTGGTCTGATCCGCAGCCTACCTCAATGATTCCGACCAGTGCGCGAACAAACTCAACCACATCGTTTGCCGTGACGGCGGCCTTGTCGGGACTTTGCCCAATCCGCTCGGCGGCTGCGCAACATGACAGGCGGATGAAATCGTAGTGTGAATCTCTTTCATCCTCCGGCATCGCTGCCAATTTCATCGCTTGTCGATAAATCAACCGCAGCAATTGTTCGAGAGCTGCTCCGACACTCATGCGTGTGCTCCGCATTGGTCTACGGTCCGCCGGCTCCGAGGGGCGCGCGTTGGAACGTCGACGAGGAGGTGTTTCCCCCATCCCCCATGCTTTGTGGAAGGCTGGATCACGGCTGTTAATATATCGTTTATCGCTAATATAAGGAGATTCCGCGTCACCAGCGTTGGCAAAGCCCGGCCACCGTGAGGCAGCGGGCCGTCGCCGGGGCTGCCTGTGCAACAAAGGCCGTCGATCCGCGTTGAGGCTCGTCTCAGTGGAGCTTCGAGAATGGACCCGGCAACCGCAGCAGTAATGCTTTTACTCTCTTGCAGCCCAGGCGAGGCCACCGTCTGCACGCCCATTGAGGCCTCGCCGACCACATATGCGTCGTTGGACGCGTGTCGGGCATCTCTGAAAGACAGGCTCGCAGGTACGCCAAACGGGAAAATGGTCGGACGATGCCATCGTGTCGACGAGACTGTCACCGGTTCATTGCCCGCCGGGTACACCACCGTTGTTGTCACGCGGGGCGTTGGGAGCAAAGCCATCAGCAATAGCTACATCGTTCAACACAAAGAATAGAAACGCCCGCCACCGTGAGGCAGCGGGACAAATGCGACAGCTTCAGGCTGCACCGCTTTCCGAAGGCTTAACCGCGTGTTCCAATGCTTCTTCCGGCAGGAACGACCAGAGCAGCGCATCAACGTCCTCGGGCTGGAGGTCGCCGTATTGCCAGTGGCGAACTCTTTCAAGAACTCGGCCTTAGTGCGGTGTTCCTCCATGGTGGTGCAACGATAGGCGCACACGGCGTTCAGGGCGTAGCGTTCGGCATCAGAAGCCTCATTGCGCTCGTTGATCGCCTGTTCAAGGCCGACAGCGCTTCGCCGTGCGCGCTCCTCCTTAATAAGCCTTTTCAGCTCCGCAGATCGGCCTGTTCGGCCTTGCGAAGTGCAACGGTCGACTGCTTGCCGAGATCCGGCGCCACCTTGGCGAGCGTCGTCAGGTTCTGTTGCTGCTCGGCGTACCGGCGCTTGGCGTCATCCCTCAGATCGGCCTCGATGCTCTCTAGTTCGCTGTAGCGACGACTGCGCGACTGGCCGCCGCCAATAGACGACGGGACGTAAAGTTCAGCGGTCTTGGGCAGCTACGCTCTTCCAGGTCGGTGGCCACATTGATCGCGGAAATGAAGCGGGCATAGGCAGCGTGCTTTGCCTCGATGAGGCCTTTCAGTTCAGGAGACACAATCCGCAGCATGGAAGCAGCTGGGGCCGGCCCTATTGCGGGCCGCTCCCAAAACGTTCAGGCTGTCCAGCGGGCTTTGGAGGGCCGAGGTGTCGAATTCTTGAACCACGGCAGGCCTGGTGTTCAGTTGCTTGCCCCATCGCAAATAAGCATGCCGGGATGAGCCGCATATCCATCGCCGAAGTGCTTGAGAGCGCCGCCGACCGCATCGCGGACATGTCGCGACCGGAGCTGCAGATCATCCTTCGGCGTGCCGCCCTGATGCTCCGAAACGTCGCAGGCGTGGCGCTTAAGCCGGCGACGGAAGATGCGCTGAACTCCATCGCCGCCGAGATGAAGATCGGCCGGTCGGATCTCATTCAGATTGTGTTGCGTGAGTGGCTGGAAACGACTGCCTATCTGCCAGTCCGGATGATTGAGGAGGAGAGCGAGACGGACGGGAGCGCATAGAGCCGGCGCTTCCGCGATCGCGCTATAAGGCACAAAGGCCGAATCGGCCCATATCTTCGCATGCGGCGGACCTGATTGTCCGCTTGGCCGGCGCCGCACAGCCCAAAAGCTCCCACCCTGGCGTCGGCCGTTTTATCGCTTCGGTTTCAGCTACGGCGTGATGTCCTCGCCCATTGTGGTAGGCGCCGTGCATAAGCCGGTCGGCATGTTCCGTGGCGATTTTAAGCAGAGTTGCAGCCGTTTCCTGTGGCGTCCACCCTTGCGCTTCTGAGGCAGTCACGAGAGCCGCGAATGCGGCTTCCAAGGCGACTTCGCAGTTGACCTCACGATCTGGGCTATCCTCTGGCAATATGGGCGGTTCAACCGATTGGGACATGAGGTACTTCTTCAAAGAGGGAAAGCCCGCGCCACTTGCGGGAGGCGCGGGCCGATCGGGAGCCGGTGAAGATCCCGATCTTCGGCAGTCACGGGGTGAGCATCGCGTGCCGCATGCAACAACTTTCAGAGATAGCTAATGTTCCGCGTCACCAGCCGAAGGAGGCAGCACCGGCCCAGTAGTGTTCCAGCGGATGAACTCGACTTCCTTGCCGGTCACTTCCCGCACGGCTTTCAAAAGCACTTCATGTAAGACGCGTGTCTGTCTGTAGTGGTCGCAGTGCGGCGATATGAACGGCTTGACGATGCTCAGGTGCAGCGCTTCCGCTGCCACCAGAAAGCGTTCGATTTCAGCCTGTGATAACTGCTTGGAAGGTTTCGATCTTGGCATTTGTGCGAACTCCGTTTGAGGGGGATCGCCGCAACGGCAGGATTATATTCCTCACTCGGACCTGGACGGCAAGGGCTATTCGGCCAAGCTGCCTTCCCGGTGGTGCATCGCCTGGAAGATCACCTCAAAGACGCTGTCGACCTCTCGTTGATCTCGTCGGCACCGATTCCCTCACGCTCCGCAGATTTCATCATTTCGTCAGCGAGGTCGCTAACCGCCACTGGATCATCAGTCATCGCGTTGGGCAGGTGCTCTGCCATCCACCGATCGAGAAAGCGATCCCGCGTGTGCTCATCAGCCGATAAGTTCAAAGCGCATATTCGGTTCCGCTACTTGACCCGTGAGACGGCCGCACCAGACTCCAGTGCATGGCTAGAGGTCTCAACATCGGCGATGAGGTGGCGATCGACGCCACCATTATTCGACGCGTCACTGACGACAGGATCAGCGTGTCAATACCGACCTACGGATTTCCCCATTCCGTTCGGGATAGCACCACGAAGGTGGTCAAAGGCCAGACCATGGAACTGATCGGCAGCGTCACACGGGTCGAGAAGGACGCCGTAACCGTCAGCCTGGGTGGCCCGGTGGTGACGGTCGCGCTTGATGTTGTGCGGCTGGTAACGCGCACAGTGCGTTAGTCAGCCAAGGACCATCCCAGCGAATACCACAGTGAGGAGCAGTGATACCGGCACGGCTAGCAGACAGCACAGCTCAATGGTCTTGTTATCTTGCCGCTTGTCCATCTCACCGCCTCGCATTGTTCGCTGTGATTTTGACGAACCGGGGTGGCCAATGGAAGCGAATCCGCGCGCGATGGGTTAGAGATGCTGTCGGGCGCTGTATATTAGCAACACCTTGAGCGACCCCCTGCTCATTAACTTGGACCCCCATCCCCGGCAGGGAGCACGGCGGCGAGCCAACCGACGAGCGGGAGAATTTCTACACCTGCCCCACGTGCGGCCAGCAGGTCGACATGCGCGACCTACGCCAAGTCGCTTGGCATGAATTGCTGCCAGTGCTGGAGCTTGACGACGGCACCATCATCACCGAATCCGTCGCCTTCTGCCGCTATTTCGAGAGTTGCACCCCTAGCCCGCCCTGTTCGGGCGTGGCGCGCGCGGCAAGGCGCAGGTCGAGATGTGGCGGAGGCGAACCTGCTCGATCCCGATGGCGACATCGTCCGGCACTCGAAACGGTCTGGCCATGGCCGGGTCCACGAAGGATGGGCTTGTTACCACACTGAGCTGGTCGCCTTCAGTCTTGCTGGAATCGGCGAGGTCGGCGTCGTTGGTTGTGCCGTCGGCTCCTCGTTGCAGTTCTTGTGGCCGAGCAACTTTTTGCATCGGGATGCAAGCTGCTGGTCAGCATCACGTCCGCAGGCCAGATCGTTGACATGGGCCCGACGCCCTATTTCATCTGATCGACAAGGCCTGGAGGGACGAGGGAACGAGCTATCATGATCTGCCCCCGTCGCATTCGCAGGCCGATTTTGATGAACGGCTGGCAGACGCGCTGTCGAAGGCTTTCGGCATAACCGTCCATCGTGGCGCGACCTGGACGACTGATGCCCCCCAACCGCGAAACCGAGACAGCCATCGCAGCCGCCCGCGCCCAGGGCGTGCTTGCGGTCGAGATGGAGGCCGCCGCCCTCTACGCTTTCGCTCGAGCGAAGGCGAAGCCGATTGTGTGCATTGCTCACGTCACCAACACCATGGCGACCAACGAGGGGGATTTTGAACAGGGCGAGGCCGACGGCACTGTTGCATCTTTGGCCGTGCTAAGGACCTTATCCGGAGCCTGGCAAACCCTCGGCTAAGTTCGGCGCGTCGGAACTGCGACGGGCAGTATGACCGAACGCGGGAAGATCGAACGCGTACCCCGCCGCGTCAGCAGCCCCTCGCCTCGGATCGATCCGGAACGTTTGACAGAAAGATCCTGCTTATGTAATTTCGCGTTAGTGCAGACTAACGTGAACAGCTGGACAGCGCTCGGCGATACGACTAGGCGCACGATCTTTGAGTTGCTGGTCGAACACCCCTGTTCGGTCGGGGAATTGGCTCGTGCCCTTCCTGTCACGCGGCCGGCCGTTTCCCAGCACTTGAAGGTACTCAGGGATGCCGGCCTTGTGGCCAATACGCGCTTGGGCAAGCAACGCATTTACCGGGTCGATCCGGAAGGCCTGGCCAACCTGCGCGCCGAACTTGACCGGTTCTGGGGAAAGACCCTCGCGGCCTACAAAGTGGCCGCCGAGCAATCGTCGAAGGAGCAGGAATGACCACGCAAGCAGCCGCCCCCCTAAGGCACTCCATCGTCGTCGAGATTCCAATCGCGCACGCCTTCAAGGTGTTCACCGAGGATTTCGGCAGTTTCAAACCCCGAGAGCACAACATACTGGCGGTGCCGATCGCCGAAACGGTCTTCGAGCCTCATGTCGGCGGCCACATCTACGACCGCGGCGTCGATGGCAGCGAGTGCCGATGGGCGCGGGTTCTGGCCTATGAGCCGCCCAGCCGGCTGCTTCTGAGCTGGGATCTCAATCCTCGATGGCAGATCGAAAGCGACCCGAACAAGACCAGCGAGTGGGAAGTGAGCTTCACTGCAGAGTCGGATACCCGAACTCGCGTCGAGATCGTGCACCGTAACCTCGAACGGCATGGTGAAGGCTGGGAAGGTGTGCGCAATGGCGTTGGCAGCGACCAAGGCTGGCCACTTTACCTGCGGCGCTTTCATGACCTTTGCTCTCGTCAGACGACCTGACAACCACTTACAGCCAAGCAATAACACCCGGTCTGATGGGCTATTTTGAAGTTCGCAAGCCGTCGCCAGCTTTTGATTTTGCGTAGGACGTTTGCCTCCACGATTTCTGCCGATCAGCAGATTTAAGACCATGCGCGGAAGGTAAGAAAGTGGAGGAAAGAATGGAAGCTTATTGGCTCAGTATTGTCGGAGTGCTGGCGCTCTGCCTTTTGTCGGTCCTGCTGGCGATCTACTCGGGCTCGTCCAAGGGCTTTGCAGGAGCGCTTTCAGGTCCGGTGGTCCCCGCAGACGACGCCAATCTGCTCTACAGGATCGACCGCGTGCACATGAATTCGGTCGAGGCGCTGGCACCGTTCGTCGTCCCAGCCTTGCTGGCGATGATGGTCGGCGTTGGACCGGCCAAACTGGCAACAATCGTCTGGCTGCATCTGGCAATCAGGTTGATTCACCTGGGAGTCTACCTTCGCGGCGGCAACGCCGCCAAGGGAGGCGGTATCAGAACGATCCTTTACGTCTCAGGAGCCATCGTCACGCTTGTCCTCGTCATTGTGACCGGCTGGACAGCTATCCCTTGACGGCGTGATCAACCCTCGCATGAACCGAACCCTCTCGGTTAAGTTCGGGCGAGTTTATATGACACGCCGCAGCCGGACCGTTGCGATGATCAGCGTGGTTATGGGGCTCTTCGCCGTGATGACAGCGGAGGTCTGGTTATGGGCCGGACTTTATCGGCTGCTCGATATCTTCGCAGACTTCGAAACCGCCTTGTACTTTTCGACCATTACTTTTTCGACGGTCGGCTACGGCGACATCGTGCCCGCTCATGCATGGCGTGTCCTGGCTGCACTCGAAGGTGTGAATGGGTTTCTGCTGATAGGCTGGTCTACCGCCTATCTCATCGCTGCCGGAACGCGCATCGGCCCGTTCAAGGCGGGGGAGCATTTCTGATGCCGGCTCAGACCGCCACCGAGTGCCTGGCTTTGCCGGTTTCAAGATATTTGTCGAACTTTGCCGCGACGCTCCTGACAAAGGGCCGGCTTTCCGCCGGCACGACGAAGCGGTCACCGTCGAGTTCAAGCAACCGCGCAGGATCGTGAAGAGCCGTTGAACTTGCTTTCATGAGAAGTCTTTGGCCAACTTCGCCAAAGCGCTCCACCAGTTCGATCGCCGAGAAGCCGAAGTCGCACATCAGCCGCTCGATGACCCAGCCGCGAACGCGGTCATCGTTGGAAAGCGCGATGCCGCGGACAGCCGCCAGCCCACCGTCTGAGACTATGCGTCCATACTCCGCGGTCGATGGCATGTTCTGCGCATAGCCTTGGCGAAACTGGCTGATGGACGACGGGCCAAGGCCGATCAATGTCTCGCAGCGATCCTCGGTGTAGCCTTGGAAATTCCGGCGCAAGCAGCCGGTTCGGGCCGCTACAGCCAACGCATCGTTGGGCTTGGCGAAATGGTCGAAGCCGACGGGCTCATACCCCGCGTTCAGCATAAGACACGCGGCCAGTTGCGACTGAGCAAACCGCTCTGCCGGACCCGGCAACCATGCCTCGTCGATCATCGTCTGATGCTTCTTGAACCACGGCACATGTGCGTAGCCAAACAATGCCATCCGATCCGGTTCCAGGGTCAGTGCCTGCGCGACGGTAGAGGAGACGCTCTCCCTGGTCTGGTGTGGCAAGCCGTAGAGCAGGTCCAGATTGACCGATTCGGCGCCGCGCGAACGAACGCCATCGACGACCGCTTTGGTCTGCAAAAAGCTCTGCTCGCGGTTAATTGCCTTTTGTACCTTCAGGTCAAAATCCTGGACGCCGAGGCTCGCCCGGGTCATGCCGATCTCGGCCAGCGCATCAAGACGGGCGTCGTCCATATCATTGGGATCGATTTCGACGCTGATCTTGGCGTCCGGAAGGAAATCGAAGCTGGCCCGCAATGCTTTCCCCAGCACCACCATGTCCTCAGGCTTCAGCATCGTCGGAGAGCCGCCACCGAAGTGGACGGCGCGCACGCCAGCCTTGCCGCCGACAATACGGGCAACGGTGGCGATCTCGGCGTGCAACGAGCGGAGATAGACAGTTACCGGCTCATAGTGACGTGTCTGCTTGGTATGGCACGCGCAGAACCAGCACAGCCTGTCACAATAGGGGATATGCAGATAGAGCGAAATCTCGTCACCGCGTCCAATCGCTTCCAGCCAGCCCCGCTGGATCGCGGCATCCACGCCAGGGTGAAAATGCGGAGCGGTCGGGTAACTCGTGTAGCGCGGGACGTTCTCACCAAATCGGGCAGCCAGTTCCGCTTTCATTTTGCCTTCCATCATCCTGGCAAGCTTGAATCTTGCAGGAATGAGTTCTGGCGAATGGCCCTTGTCGCCGCCTTGATTTCGGTCAATGCCGCTGTGCGTAAACTAGGGCAAGGATTTCTGGTCGCCGATACGATCTCGCCGCAGTCAAGGATTCCTTGGATAATCATGATGACAATGCGCCAGGACATCCACAGTTCCGGCATCCCCGTGCTTTGCCAATCCTGCGAAGCGCGGCATCGCGGCGTCTGCGGTGCGCTCGACTCGGAGCAGCTCGCTGGACTTGCCAAGACCTCGTCCAGGCACAACGTCGAGCCAGGCGTGGAACTGATAGGCGACGCCGAAACTGTCGACAGCTATTCGAATTTGCTTTCCGGCGTGGTCAAACTCACCAAGAGCCTTTCAGACGGGCGTCAGCAGATTGTCGGCCTCCAGTTCGCCCCTGATTTTCTGGGGCGGCCTTTCAAGGTGGAAAGCGCAATCAACGCCGAAGCCGCCACTGCCGTTTCCGTGTGTTCGTTTCCTAAGGCCGCCATCGAACGGATAATGAAGGAATCATCGGAACTGGAGCATCGTCTGCTCAAGCAGACGCTGAACGAACTCGACGAAGCTCGCGACTGGATGGTGACTCTCGGGCGCAAGAGTGCTTCGGAAAAGGTGGCGAGTTTTCTCCTGATGATTGCTAGGAACATCGACCCTGCGCTTGACCCGTCCGCCCAGTCGACAAGTTTCGACCTGCCGCTAACCCGCGCCGACATCGCTGATTTCCTTGGTCTGACGATCGAGACTGTGAGCCGCCAGCTGACCAGGCTGCGATCGGATGGCGTGATTCGGATCGAGAACAACAGAGAAGTCACCGTCGACGACTTGACCCGGTTGCAGCGGCGCTCCGGCGTCTAGGATCAATCGACGTTTCCGATCATCGGCAAGACGTGCTCACGTTCAAAGGCGATATGCCGGCGCAGACTTTCGAAGAAGCCGCGCAACATGAAGCCGATTGCCTCGGCATTCTCGACCGTTTCGCCATGGCCGATCGCCAGCAGGATTTCCGTCACCTCGCCGGCAAAGCATTCGTCCTCGACATGTTCGGCACGCAATCGCCGGATTGAAGCAAGGTTGGCGTCGCTGCCCGCCGAAGCAGCCTCGTAAACTGGATAGATGACTGCCTCCTCGTATTGATGCGTGTTCCTCAACAGCGGAACGATCGCGTTTGCGGTAGCTAGGCATGCCAGGCAATCGACCCTAGGCAGAGTGTCTGCGATCCTTTCAAGGGCCTCGCAGAGCCGCAGCTTTTCCAGATGCGCACGTTTCATCACCGCCGCCGGAACTGCCTCCCTGCCGGATCGAGCCGCCAGTATCGAATTCTCTCGGCTCGTTTCGAACAGCGACGATTCCAGCTCCTTCTCCCTGTTCAACGGTAGCCTCCAGATCGTTTGCGCGACCGAAGCTGCCCCATCCAAAAGCAATTGGCTTTGACATGGATCAAGGCGTCGGGTGGGCGAGTGATGGATTGCTCCCAGTGCGGCACATCGGAATCCGCAATCGGGGACATGCTATGAAGTTCGGCACGCAAATCTTCGCTTTAGCCCTTTTCACATTTGCAGCCCTCGTGGCCGCCGGTTTCGGTGTTGACGCGCCTTTTCGGCAGCATATGTGGGTGCTGTTCTTCGTGCTGCTCGGTTTCGTCGCCATCCTCATCCGCAACACGAATTTCGAAGTGCCCGCTCCGATCGACCCGTCCGCTTACATGGACGGTCCAATACGCTACGGCGCCATCGCCACCATGTTTTGGGGTGTCGTCGGCATGTTGGTCGGCGTGGTCATCGCGCTGCAGCTTGCCTACCCCGATCTCAACATCCAGCCCTGGTTCAACTTCGGTCGCCTGCGCCCGCTTCACACGTCGGGAGTCGTCTTCGCTTTCGGCGGCAACGCATTGCTTTGCACGTCACTATACGTCGTGCAACGCACCTGCCGCGCCCGGCTGTTCGGCGGCGATCTCGGCTGGTTCGTGTTCTGGGGCTACCAGCTCTTCATCGTCATGGCCGCAACCGGATACCTGCTCGGCATCACCGAGAGCCGCGAATACGCCGAGCCCGAATGGTATGTGGACATCTGGCTGACCATCGTCTGGGTCGCCTATCTCATCCTGTTCCTCGGCACGATCCTGAAGCGCAAGGAACCGCATATCTACGTCGCCAACTGGTTCTACCTGTCCTTCATCGTGACCATCGCGATGCTGCATGTGATCAACAACCTGTCGATGCCGGCCTCGTTCCTGGGTTCCAAGAGCTATTCGGCTTTCTCCGGCGTCCAGGATGCCCTGACGCAATGGTGGTACGGCCACAACGCCGTCGGCTTCTTCCTCACCGCCGGCTTCCTCGGCATGATGTATTATTTCGTGCCCAAGCAGGCGAACCGACCGGTCTATTCCTACCGGCTGTCGATCATCCATTTCTGGGCGATCATCTTCCTCTACATCTGGGCTGGGCCGCATCACTTGCACTACACCGCCCTGCCCGACTGGGCGCAGACGCTCGGCATGGTGTTTTCTATCATGCTGTGGATGCCGTCCTGGGGCGGCATGATCAACGGCCTGATGACGCTATCCGGCGCCTGGGACAAGCTCCGTACCGATCCGATCATCCGGATGATGGTGATGGCCATCGCCTTCTACGGCATGTCGACGTTCGAAGGTCCGATGATGTCGATCAAGTCGGTCAATTCGCTTAGCCACTACACCGACTGGACCATCGGCCACGTCCATTCCGGCGCGCTCGGCTGGGTCGGCATGATCTCGTTCGGCGCGCTCTACTACATGGTGCCGAAGCTGTGGAACCGTCAACGCCTCTATTCGCTGCGGCTGGTCACCTGGCACTTCTGGCTGGCGACGCTCGGCATCGTTGTCTACGCGGCCGTCATGTGGGTGTCCGGCATCATGCAGGGCCTGATGTGGCGCGAATACGACGAGCAGGGCTTCCTGGTCTACTCCTTCGCCGAAACCGTGGCCGCCATGCACCCCTACTATGTGATGCGCGCCATCGGCGGAGCCATGTACCTTTCCGGCGCCCTGATCATGGCGTGGAACATCGCCATGACCATCCTCGGCTATCAGCGCGAAGAACAACCGATGCCGGGCTCCCTGCCCGTCCTGCAGCCTGCCGAATAAGGAGCCAGACAATGGGCTTGATGGACAAACACGCGCTGATCGAGAAGAACGCTACGCTTCTTCTCGTTGGCTCCCTTCTGGTGGTGACGGTCGGTGGCATCGTCGAGATCGCGCCGCTCTTCTATCTCGACAATACGATAGAGAAGGTTGAAGGTATGCGGCCTTATTCGCCGCTGGAGCTCATCGGGCGCAACATCTATGTGCGCGAGGGCTGCTATCTCTGCCACAGCCAGATGATCCGCCCGTTCCGTGACGAGGTCGAGAGGTATGGGCATTACAGCCTGGCGGCTGAGTCGATGTATGATCATCCCTTCCAGTGGGGATCGAAGCGCACCGGACCGGACCTCGCTCGGGTTGGCGACCGCTACTCGAATGTGTGGCACGTCGACCACCTTTCGGATCCACGTTCCGTGGTGCCGGAATCGATCATGCCGAGCTACGCGTTCCTGAAAGACGCGCCGATCGATGTCAAGGACTTCTCTACACATCTGGTTGCCAACGCGCGCGTTGGCGTCCCTTACAACGATGACATGATCGCTAACGCCAATGCCGATTTGATGGCGCAGGCCGACCCCAACGCAGACACGTCCGGCCTTGAGACCCGCTACCCCAAAGCCAAGATCGGCGACTTCGACGGCAACCCGCAACAGGTGACGGAGATGGATGCGCTCGTCGCGTACCTGCAAATGCTTGGCACACTGGTCGATTTCAAGAATTACGACGAAGCCGCCGGCTACCGCTGAGGAGTTTTATCAATGGATTACAATTTGATGCGGGAGTTCGCTGACAGCTGGGGTCTGGTCGCCATGGCTCTGTTCTTTGTCGGCGCGATCGCGTTTTCGCTCCGCCCTGGCAGCCGCAAGCTGGCCGACGAGGCTGCCCGGATCCCCCTTGAGGACGAGTGATCATGAGCGACGAGCACATCGACGAAATCTCTGGCGTTTCGACCACGGGTCACGAGTGGGACGGTATTCGCGAGCTGAACAATCCGCTCCCGCGCTGGTGGGTCATCACCTTCTACATCACCATTGTCTGGGCGATCGGATACACCATCGCTTATCCGGCATGGCCTCTGCTGCATTCCGCGACAAAAGGCCTGCTCGGCTATTCGAGCCGCAACGAGGTCGGGAACGAGTTGATGGCCGCCGAGGTGGCCAAGGGCAAATTCGTAACGGCAATAGAATCGAAAACCGTCTCGGAGATTGCCGCCGACGATGGGTTGCGCGAATTTGCCGTCGCCGCTGGCGGAGCCGCGTTCAAGGTCAATTGCGTGCAGTGCCATGGTTCCGGCGCCCAGGGCTCCAAGGGCTTCCCCAACCTCAACGATGACGACTGGTTATGGGGCGGCAAGGAGGACCAAATCCAGCAGACAATCACGCATGGCATCCGCTTCGCATCCGATCCGGATACGCGCTTGTCAGAAATGCCTGCCTTTGGCGACATCATAACCGCCGACCAGATCAAACAGGTCAGCGCCTATATTGCCAGCCTGTCCGGAAACGTCAGCGATCAGTCGTTGGTTGCGCCCGGAGCCAAGGTCTTTGCCGAAAACTGCGTGGCCTGTCACGGCGACAATGCAAAGGGCAACAAGGAGCTCGGCGCTCCTGATCTGACCGACGCCATCTGGCTCTACGGATCGGGCGAAGCGGCCATCACCGCCCAGGTCACCGCGCCGAAACAGGGCGTGATGCCGGCCTGGGGCGCTCGCCTGGGCGAAACCAGGGTCAAGGAGCTGGCAGTCTACGTGCATTCGCTAGGCGGTGGAGAATAAGAAGGGGGTCTATTCTCCGGCCCTCACCGCCCAGGCGACGAGGCCCGGCTCTGCCGGGCCTCGACCTGTTTCCGCGCCGGCGATTGACCTGCATCAACGCGGCGCAATCCAGTCGGCGGCACAATCCGCTCGACGCTGTATTTCGCTGCTCTGTCTGGACCCAGTCAGGACATTTGCCCGGCGAAATCACAAGCCTCGCGACGGGAGAAACCAGTGCTGGACAATACGCAGGTAGAACGGCTCGAAGCCGAGGCGGTCAACTCCGCCAAGGTGCGTCAGCCAATGTATGCCGCGCGCAAGAAGATCTTCCCAAAGCGGGCCTCGGGCAGCTTTCGCCAGTTCAAATGGCTGGTGATGGCGGTCACGCTCGGCATCTACTATCTGACCCCGTGGCTGCGCTGGGACCGTGGCCCGTTTGCGCCGGACCAGGCCGTGCTGCTCGACGTCGCCAACCGGCGTTTCTACTTCTTCTTCATCGAGATTTGGCCGCAGGAATTCTATTATGTGGCAGGCCTTCTGGTCATGGCCGGCGTCGGTCTTTTCCTGATCACGTCGACTGTTGGCCGTGCCTGGTGCGGCTATACGTGCCCGCAGACCGTATGGGTCGATCTGTTCCTGGTCGTCGAGCGGGCCATCGAGGGTGACCGCAATGCGCGCATCAAGCTCGACGCCGGTCCCTGGACCAGCCGCAAACTCGTGCTGCGGGTGTCGAAACACGCCATCTGGCTGATCATAGGCGCGCTGACGGGCGGCGCGTGGATATTTTATTTCGGTGACGCGCCCAGCCTGCTTGGCGAACTCTTCACCGGCACGGCAGCCCCCGTCGCCTACATCACCGTCGCCGTGCTGACGGCAACGACCTACACGTTCGGCGGGCTGATGCGCGAGCAGGTCTGCACCTATATGTGCCCATGGCCGCGCATCCAGGCAGCCATGCTCGATGAAAGTTCGCTCACCGTCACCTATAATGACTGGCGCGGCGAACCGCGCACACGTCATGCGAAGAAGGTCCAGGCCTCAGGTCAGCCGGTCGGCGATTGCGTCGACTGCAATGCCTGCGTCGCTGTCTGTCCGATGGGGATCGACATTCGCGATGGCCAGCAGCTCGAATGCATCACCTGCGCGCTTTGCATCGACGCCTGCGACGGCGTCATGGACAAGCTCGGCAGGGAGCGTGGGCTGATTTCCTACGCGACGCTCTCCGATTACGACGCCAACATGATGCTGGCGACCGCGGGCGGCTCCAGTTCAGTCAACCCGTCGCTGGTCAGGACTGCTGGTGGCCTGTTCTCCGACAAGGTGGCGCATTTCCATGTCAGCAAGATCTTCCGGCCACGCACTTATGTCTACATGGGTTTGTGGTCGCTGATCGGTCTCGGCCTGCTCTATTCGCTGCTGACGCGCGATCGGCTCGAAGTCAACGTGCTGCACGACCGCAATCCGCAATTCGTCACGCTCTCCGACGGCTCGATCCGCAACGGCTACACCGTCAAGCTGCTCAACATGATCCCCGAACCGCGGACCATCGTTGTCACTATGCAGGGCTTACAGGGCGCCGAGATGAGCGTGGTCGGCGACGACATCCCGGCAGGCCGTTCTGTCGCCATTCCGGTCGAACCCGACCGCCTGAAAATGCTGAAGGTCTTCGTGCGCCAGCCAGCGGGTCAAATCCAGGACACAGCGCAGACCTTCACGTTCCGTGTCGAGGACAAGGCGAGCTTCGAGTCGGACGAATACACCGCCACCTTCAACGCGCCGGAGACTGCCAGATGAGCGCCAGAACACAAAAAACCCGCGAATTCACCGGCAGGCACATGCTGTTCACCATCCTTGCCTTCTTCGGTGTGGTCATCGCGGTCAATCTGACGATGGCCACGCTCGCCAACACAAGTTGGACCGGCCTTGTCGTCGAAAACACCTATGTGGCGAGTCAGCAATTCAACAAGCAGGCCGAGGAGGGGCGCGCGCAGGCAGCCCTTGGCTGGACCGGCAAGCTGACCATCGCATGGGGCGAAGTCCACTACGGCCTCACCGACGCCGGCGGCAAGCCGGTTCCCTTGCACGGCGTCAAGGTGCTGTTTCGTCATCCCGCATACGAGAAGGAGGACAAGTCGGTCACCCTCGCACCCGCCTCCGGCCAGGAGTTCGCCGCGCAGCACATGCCGAAGGATGGCGTCTGGATTGTCGAAGTCGACGCCGACGCCGGTCTGCATAAACCGTACCGCGACGTCCGCAGGATCATGATTTCCAATGGAGCGCTGCAATGAGTTGTTGTGCACCGGGCGCCGAAATGGCGCTTGATCTGGTCAACACCGGATCGGTCCTGCCGTCCAGCCAGGAGATCAGGCTGGCGAGCCGATCGCTTGGCGATGATCTCCGCCAGACCGATCTTTCGGTCCCCACGGTTCATTGCGCGGCCTGCATCCAGGCGATCGAGACAGCACTGGGAAAGCTCGATCAAGTGGAGAGCGCTCGTGTCAACCTGTCGACGAAGCGGGTCGCGGTCCGCTGGCGTGGAAACCAGGTACCACCATTCGTCGCCGCGCTGGGACGGCTGGGCTACGAGGCGCATCTGTTCGACCCCGAGGTCGACAACAAGGACAAGACGCTTTCGGAGCTGATCCGCGCCGTTGCTG
Source organism: Mesorhizobium sp. M7A.F.Ca.US.010.02.1.1 (assembly GCF_004023085.1). NCBI lineage: Bacteria > Pseudomonadati > Pseudomonadota > Alphaproteobacteria > Hyphomicrobiales > Phyllobacteriaceae > Mesorhizobium > Mesorhizobium sp. M7A.F.Ca.US.010.02.1.1. The sequence goes on from NZ_RZRV01000061.1 coordinate 16,142, forward strand.
TCGCCGGCTTTGCGGCGGGCAACATCATGCTGCTTTCGGTCTCTGTCTGGTCCGGTGCTGAAGGCGCTACCCGCGACCTGTTCCACTGGGTCTCGGCGCTTATCGCCATCCCTGCACTCGCCTTCGCCGGCGGCATCTTCTTCCGCTCGGCCTGGAATGCGCTGCGTCACGGCCGCATGAACATGGATGTGCCGATCGCGGTCGGGGTATCCCTCGCCTACGCCATGAGCCTCTATGAGACGATCACCCATGGCGACCACGCCTATTTCGATGCATCGGTGTCACTGCTGTTCTTCCTCCTGATCGGCCGCACGCTCGATCACGTGATGCGCGAACGCGCCCGCACCGCCGTCAAAGGCCTGTCACAGCTCGCGGCGCGTGGCGCCATGGTGCTGCGCGGCGATGGTGCACGCGACTATCTGCCGGTTGGCGAGATCGAACTTGGCATGCTGCTGTTGATCGCTGCCGGCGAGAGAATCCCCGTCGACGGCAAGATCATTCAAGGGGCCTCGGATCTGGACTGCTCGTTGGTGTCCGGCGAGAGCACGCCTCGAAACGTAGCGGCAGGCGAAGCCGTGCAGGCCGGTGTCCTCAACCTAACCGGCCCGCTGACGATCGAGGCGACCGCCGCCGCGAAAGATTCGTTTCTGGCGGAAATGGTTCGGCTGATGGAGTCCGCAGAGGGCGGCCGCGCGCATTATCGCCGGATCGCCGATCGTGTTTCGGCGCTCTATGCCCCGGTGGTTCATCTCACAGCCTTCGCGACGTTCCTTGGCTGGATGGCGGCGACCGGTGACTGGCACCGGGCGATAACCATCGCCATTGCCGTTCTGATCATCACATGCCCGTGCGCGCTCGGCCTCGCCGTACCGATCGTCCAGGTGGTCGCGGCGCGGCGCCTGTTCGAGAACGGCATCATGGTCAAGGACGGTTCGGCCATGGAGCGCCTGGCGACGATTGATAAAGCGGTGTTCGACAAGACCGGAACGCTCACCCTCGGCCAGCCCCGGCTGGTCAATGCGGACTCGATTGATCCGGCCATGCTGGCAATCGCGGGAGACATGGCTGCGCACTCGCGTCACCCGTTTTCAAAGGCCATAGCCGGTTTTGCCCGCCTTGGCGGGCAGCACAAATTCGATGCCGTCACCGAGCACCCGGGTTTCGGGATCGAAGCCACAGCCACCGGTAGCACCTGGCGGCTGGGCCGGCGCGGATGGGCTGGATGGAAGGCCCGGACCGGCGGCGAAGGCAAACATGGCTATGGCGGAACGGTGCTGACAAAAGACGGGTTCATTGTCGCGACCTTCGATTTTGAGGACGCGCTGCGCGCCGACGCCAGGGCGGCGATCGGGCAATTGACCCATGCTGGGGTGTCGGTGGAAATGCTGTCGGGCGATACCGCGGGCGCCTGCGGCGAAGTTGCAAAAATGCTGGGTATCGACAATTTTATTCCGTGCCTGCTGCCGTCCGGCAAGGTCGAACGCATTGAGACGGCGGCGAAAGACGGACACAGGGTTCTGATGGTTGGCGACGGTCTCAACGACACGCCTGCGCTGAGCGCTGCGCATGTCTCGATCGCTCCTGCCACCGCCGCCGACATTGGCCGCAACGCGGCCGATTTCGTATTCCTGCGCGAAAGCCTTCTGGCAGTGCCTCTCGCGCTGGATGTCTCGCGCAAGGCGGGAAGCCTGATTCGCCAGAACATCGTGATCGCGATCGTCTACAATGCCATCGCCGTGCCGATCGCCATACTGGGGCATGTCACGCCTCTTATCGCCGCGATTGCCATGTCCGCTTCTTCGCTCCTTGTGATCGGAAATGCGCTGCGCTTGCAGAGTTCGGTGCCAAATTCGCCGGCGAAAAATGTTCGGCGCGACAGGCGTTCCAACATCACCAAATTGGCCCAATTCTCATGACAACCCTTGCCTACCTCATACCTGTGGCACTCTTTCTTGGTGCGCTTGGCCTGGGGGGCTTCCTGTGGGCTTTGAAGAGTGGTCAGTACGAAGATCTCGACGGTGCCGCCGAGCGAATCCTCATCGATCGGGAAGACAAGCTCGGCCGCTAACCAAGTGCTGGCAAAATAACCGAGCCACGACCTTCTCCGCCTTGACTATGACGCGCTAGATCGAAGTGTCCGAGGCTCTAACATTCCCAAAATTAACTCCACCAATTTGCGCCAGCGCAAAGAAACGCTGCGTCAGGTCAGATAGCTTCTGCTCATCCGCAACGGTTGATAGACAGGAGACTGACATGATCACGCGACGCGAAGCTCTGTTCGGGGCAGCCATTGGCGCTGCCGCCGTGGCGGCACTGCCGGCATTTTCGGCAACGGTGACAAAGGCAGACATTCAGGGGCTCGCCCGAGAGAAGATCAAGCTCGTGGCACCGCCTTTCGTGCATCCGCACGATCAGGTCGCCAAGGGTGGTCCGAAGATCGTCGAATTCACCATGACGATCGAGGAAAAGACCGTCGTCATCGACGCCGACGGCACGACGCTCAACGCGATGACCTACAACGGCTCGATCCCCGGCCCGCTGATGGTCGTGCATCAGGATGACTATCTCGAGCTGACGCTCATCAATCCCGATACCAACTCACTCGCCCACAACATCGACTTCCACGCCGCGACCGGCGCTCTGGGCGGTGGTGGTCTCACGCTGATCAATCCCGGCGAACAGGTGACCTTGCGCTTTAAGGCGACGCGAACGGGAACGTTCGTCTATCACTGCGCACCCGGTGGCGCGATGATCCCTTGGCATGTCGTCTCCGGCATGAGCGGCGCGATCATGGTCCTGCCGCGCGATGGGCTCAGGAACGACAAGGGCGAGCCGGTCAAATATGACAAGATCTTCTACATCGGCGAGAACGACTTCTATATTCCGCGCGACGAGAAGGGCAACTTCAAGAACTACGAATCGGTCGGCGACGGGTACGACGACATCGTCAAGGTCATGCGCGGGTTGATCCCGACGCATGTCGTGTTCAACGGCAAGGTCGGTTCCCTGACCGGCGACAACGCCATGAAAGCGAAAGTCGGCGAGACCGTGTTGATCGTCCATTCGCAGGCCAACCGCGATACGCGACCGCATCTGATCGGCGGGCACGGCGACTATGTCTGGGAACAGGGCAAATTCGCCAACCCGCCGGCCAAGGACCTGGAAACCTGGTTCATCCGCGGCGGCTCGGCGGGCTCGGCGCTCTATACGTTCCTGCAGCCGGGTGTCTACGCCTACGTCAATCACAATCTGATTGAGGCTGTGGAACTCGGAGCGACCGCTCACTTCATGGTCGAAGGCGAGTGGGATGACGACCTGATGACGCAGGTCGAGGCGCCCAAACCCATAGCCACCAACTGACGGCACTCCTATTTGCCCGGACAGCGTCGCTGTCCGGGCATGGACAAAAGCCATGTCTCTTTTCATCCTGAAGGTTCTGCCGGTCGCCCTGGCCGCCGCTGCTGTTCCGGTAGGGCTCTCGCTGCAGGCGGTCTTCGAGGATCGACAATCCCACCCCATCGCTATGACGGTTGTCTTGCTTTCCGGTTCGATCATCTATCCGACTCCGGGCGAGTTCCTGAAAGAGGGACGCCCGCAAGGCAATCCCCGCCTCGAGCGGCAACTCGACAGACCTCTCGAAATCATGACCTACCAGGTCGGCGCGGCCGACTATGCGGACTGCGTGTCGGCTGGCGGCTGTCAGCCGGCACAGGAGACGCGCGCGATCCCGAGCAATGCACCCGTCACCGGAGTGAGCTATCTCGATGCGAATGCCTACGCCCGGTGGTATTCGCAAGTGACCGGCGGCCAATGGCGGCTGCCATCCGATGAAGAGTGGGCCTTTGCCGCCGCGGAACGGTTCGCCGGCGAATTCGAGGGGGTCGAAAACGATGCCAGCAACCCCGCCAGACGATGGCTCACCAGCTACAAGGCCGAGGTGGATCTAAATCGCAAACCGGACCCGATGCCGAGGAGCCGTGGCTCGTTTGGTTTCAATTCCCTGGGCCTTGCCGACTTTTCCGGCAACGTCTGGGAGTGGACTTCGACCTGCTATGTCCGCACCACGTTGGCTGCGGATGGAAACGGTGTGGCAAGTTCGGTCGACAATTGCGGCGTCCACGTCCTTGAAGGGCCTCACAGAGCCTACATGTCGAACTTCGTCAATGACGGGAAAAGCGGAGGTTGTGCCGTTGGCACGCCTCCCGACAATCTGGGATTCAGGCTGGTCCGGGACCATTCGGGATGGGCAAGCCGGATCCTTGGCTGGCTTGGCACCGTCTGACAGGTCTGAAGCGGCTTCTCCATTCGCGTTTCGACGGTCGCGTGCTCTCCCGGGCCGCCTCACCGGGCCTTTGGCCTCATCAACGCGGTTCCATAGGTTAGAATGAAGCCAGCAAATGCCGCCACCCATGCGGTGCCCGCCATGTCGATCACCACGTCATAGGGGACGAAGGCAGCCAGGATTCTCAATGATCCTGCGAGGAGGACGGTCACAAAGATGAACGAGGCGCCTTTCCCAGCCTTGAGCTCTTGCCCGGTGTGCCCGAGCGTTGCGCGGGTCATCACGGCAAGCGTCATGGCGCCGACCGCACCCGTTCCGAGCGCGTGGAGCCCCGCAGCAGCTGGCACGGCGGAAGGAAAAAAGATCGAAGCCGAGACAAGGGCAAGGCCGACCGGCACGAAGGCATATGCAAGGTGGAGGATGAGCACGAGCGGATCCCGCACTGTGCGTCCGCCAGCCCAGCGCGACAGACGCCAAGCCTGGCAGATTGCGGCGACAGCCATAAGCATTCCCGAGGCGCGGTTGTCGGGGGCGAACGTCCATGCTCCCAGCGCGAGAGCTGAGATGGCTATCGATACGACGTCAAAACGGTCGAACGGCGCAGGCAGCTTGCCAGGATTTTCCCGGGCGAGCCAGTTGCGCGTGAAGCTCGGAATGATACGCCCCCGATCAGCGAGATGAGCACGATCGCCGCAGCCATACCGAGCCTGGGGCTGATGTCGGAAGTGCCTTGAAGGTGCGCCTCGACATGGAACATGCCGTTGGCGTACGCCAGGACGGCAAGCGGCAGCAGCACCTTGAGATTGCGCCAGTTGCGTCCCGCGACGATTTCGCGTGCCGCCGCGGCAGCGACAGCAAGCAGAAATGAGCCATCGATCACGGCTACCGCTTCCCAGCCGATATCCGCCGAGAAGAAGACCGCGGCGCGCCCAGCAAGCCACAAGACCACCAGCGCCAGCAGCGGCAAGCCTTGCACGGGCAGCCGGCCGGTCCAGTTCGGGATGGCGGTCAGCAGGAACCCGGTAACGATCGCCGGCAGATAGCCGAACAGCATCTCGTGAATGTGCCAGTCGACGGCAATGAACGCACTGTGGGCATCGAGTTCGCCGGCATAGATCGGTAGCCAAAGCAGAATGGAGAGCGCGGCATACAGCGACCCGAGGAAGAAGAAGGGCCTAAATCCGTAGGAAAGAAATGCGGGCCCAGTGTAGGCCCGCAGGCGTGGAATTCCCATGATCTGCGTCTCCAAATGAACAGGGCCGGATGAACCGCCGCCCTCGGTTCGTCCGGCCCGCGCCCGCCCCTTTGTGCGGCAGGCATGGCTGTATCGATTGCCGGTCAGTTGGCCGGGATCTTGCTGAACAGGTCGGCAAACACCGTCTTTGCCTTCCCGGCATGTTTCACCGTCTTGGCTGCGTCGAGGTTGAGCGGCTTGCCGACAACGATCAGGGCGACCATGCCCATGCCGTAGTGAGGCGCGCATTTGACGCCATACACACCTTCCTGGGTCAGTGTGACGGTAATCTCCTCGTTGGGCTTTCCCTTGAAGGCTTCGGCGCCCTCCGGAAGCATGCCCTTGATCGACTCTGCGTCATGGCTCTTGTCGGTTGGCACAAACTTGACAGTGTCGCCAGGTGCTGCCTTGACGAAGGCCGGCTGGAAAACCATGGAGCCCTTTTCGCCCTTGTTGAGCATCTGCACCACATGCTCTTCCGCGCTTGCACTGCCGGCGAGCGCGAGGATGGAGATTGCGGCGGCGAGGATGGAGAGTTTCATCGGTTTGTCCTTTGTTTCGTCTTCGCGGCGTTGTGCCGTTCCATGCCATTTAGCTTGATGCGGCCCGAGACAATTTGCGCTGGCGCAAACTCGGGATAAGAAAGGTCTCCCGCACGGTTGATGCGGAACCGTAGGGCCGTGAGGAATCCGTTGGCTGCGCTGGACCGATCGCTGATTTCGCGACTGCCGCTCTTCCAGGGGCTGACGCCCGACGAGCAGAGCGAGATTCTGCGAGATGCGCGGTCGTCTCGCTATGCCAAGGAGACGGCGATCTTCGCGCAGGAGGCCGAGGCCCATTCCTTCTTCGTGCTGATCGCCGGGCACATCCGTGTCGTTCGCACCACGCCGGACGGACAGCAGGTCATCGCCAGATACATCAGCGAAGGCGAGGTCTTTGGCGTCGCCGCGGCACTTGGCCGGACGGCCTACCCCGCCAGTGCTGTCGCGGCGGTGGATTGCGTGGTGCTGGCCTGGCCCAACGCTCTTTGGCCGGAGTTGGCGCGTCGGTTCCCGGTGTTTGGCGCAACCACCTACAGGACGGTCGGAAACAGGCTGCAGGAGACCCAGACGCGAGTGGTGGAGATGTCGACGGAACAGGTGGAGCAGCGGGTTGCGCATGCGCTGCTGCGGCTGGCAAACCAGACCGGCCGAAAGACCGATAACGGCATCGAAATCGACTTTCCGATCTCGAGACAGGACATCGCCGAGATGACCGGGACGACGCTGCACACGGTCAGCCGGCTGCTGAGCCGGTGGGAAGACGTTGGAATAATTGTCAGCGGACGCCAGAAAGTCACGGTCAAGGATGCGCATCGCCTTGTGGTTCTCGCGGATAACCGGGACAAGCGCTGATCCTCACCGTTCTCCTCGAATGGCCGCTTCGAGTTCGCCCAGAAAGTCGCCCTCATCGATCCGATGTTCCCGGCACGCTTCAGCCACGGTATGGAATGTGCCGATCGGACAGCCGACGCAGAGCATCTTGTATCTCAGCACCACAGCCACCGTTGCCGGCCATTTCCTCATGATTTCGTCGACGATCATGTCCGGGTCGAGCGAACTGCGCTGTTTCACGATGAGGTCTCCGCGTTTTGCGAAGCCTCTTCATAAATCGCGTTCGGACCGCTCTCGTTGCGCTTTCGCAATCTGAAAATGATTCAGATCAAGACAGGGCGTGCGCGATCTCGATAAGCAACGAGATAAAGTATCTGAGGAGGTTGGCATGCAAGCCAAAGCCATAATGACCACACCGGTCGTTGCAATAGAGCCGTCTGCGTCGATCGTCGAAGCGGCCGGATTAATGCTCTCCAGCAAGATTAGCGGGCTTCCCGTCGTTCGCAGCGACGGCGCGCTGGTGGGCATTATCAGCGAGGGTGATTTCCTGCGCCGCGGAGAGCTGGGCACTCAGCGCAAGCGCCCACGCTGGCTGGAGTTTCTTGTCAGCCCGGGAAGAGTTGCCGAAGAATATGTCCTGGCCAACGGACGGCGGGTCGAGGACGTGATGACCGACAGCGTTGTCACGGCATCCCCCAATGCATCGCTTGCCGAGGTCGTCGAGTTGATGACGCATCACTGCATCAAACGCGTCCCGATCGTCGATGGCGGCAAAGTTGTCGGAATGATTGCCCGCTCCGATCTTCTTCGTGCGCTGCTTCACACGCAGCCAGCCTCGACCCCGACGGCCATTGACGACGAACGGATACGCCAGAGCATCGTCGGGGAGCTTGCAGCGCAGAAGTGGGCTGGAAATGATCTGATCAATGTCAGTGTCGACAAAGGGATCGTAAAACTGAGCGGCGCCATCTTCGACGAACGCGAGCGCCGGGCAGCCATCGTCGCGGCCGAAAACGTCGCCGGCGTCAAAGG
>NZ_RZRV01000062.1:0-23551 GCF_004023085.1 Mesorhizobium sp. M7A.F.Ca.US.010.02.1.1
GCCACGCCCGGTGCCAATACCGTGGTTGAACGCGAGTTCCACGCCCATGCGCCGACCGGAGTCTACGTGGATGCCGAGCGCCTTCTTATGATTGGCGAGTAGCGATTCCAGTTGCGGATCGCGCTCGAGACTCTTGGCCATGTCGGACATGGCTGAGCGCGTTGACTTGTAACCGGACATATCGCCCGCTTGGTATTGACGCTGGCTTGTCCTTTCCAGTTTTTGCCAGTCTTCCACGAAACGATCGGCCCTGCGGCCCGGATCGATGTCCATCCCGGTGCGGATTTCGCTCTCAAGCTGGAGAGCGAGCACGATGCGATTGACGCGGCCGGCGGCCGCCTCACGAACCAGCTCGGGACTCTTGACTTAGGCGGCTTCTGCATCGCGCCAGCCATGCGGCCGAACCTTCTCGAAAGCGTTGCGCGCATCTTTCAATTCCCGCATCTGATCGAGGCTGCGCTGCCCATCCGGGTTCCCGACGCCGAGGATCGTGTCGAGCGCGCGCGCGTGGCGCACAAGCGCCTTCGTGCGAGCGCTGCGCAACGCCGCTTCCAGGTCCACCGACACACCTGTTTCGCGCCGCGCTCCCCTAGCGGAAGCTTCTCCCCCAGGCGTGGGGCCGGCATCTCCGTTTTGACTTCCACCGTCTCCTCTTTCCGGGTTGCGCCCACGGCCTTGGTCAGGGCCAACGCAATCACCTTCTTGCGCGATGCGATTCGTTACCGGCGTGATGATCAGATGAGTGCATGGCTGGCGACCTTCTGCTTCATTGCGGCGTGCCCAACCGATTTGAGCTCCTGGACTTGGCGTATCATAATGGACACAATGTCTGGAAATGCTGTTGTCGGACATCGGACCGCCGAATGTCCGGAACCGGCCACTGCAGAGGGCCATGACCATGAAATCGAACGGGCGGGCGACAGGAACACGATGGACCGCCGCGTCGCGCGGACGCGCGGCCTGCTGCAGGACGCGCTCATTGCCCTGATTCCGGAGCGCGGATATGCAGCCATCACGGTCGACGACATTTGCCAGAGGGCCAATGTCGGCGAGCCGCGAGCGCATCTCCGGGGGAAGGCCGAATGCTTCCAGCGCCGCCGGGTCGGACAGCAATGTCAGATTGCGCTTGCTTGCAAAGAGCGCGTGGTTGTGCGGATTGGGGGGTGAGCACCACCGCGCCGTCCTGGTAAGCCGCTCTGAGTGCGGCATGTTCCGGCTCATCAAGCGCAAAATCGACTAGGCGATTGTAGACCAGATCGATCTCGTCGCCGTCGAGGCGAAGCCTGTCGCCATCATATTTCAGCTCGCTCGCGTCTCCGATCACCGCTTCGACGCCATGTTTCAGCAGCAACTGCCTGGCAAGCACAAATTCAGGATAGAGATACTGCTCCTCGGCCCGATCATCGACGATCGCGATCCTTCGCGGCGAACCGGCCCCCCGCTGGCGGCGCCATTCGGCCGTGAACATCGCGATGACGCTGGTTTCGAAGCGATCGTCTCTTGCGCCGATCAGCGCACGGTCGACATCGGAGCAGCAAGCCCTCTGAGCTCTGGCCTGCAGTGCGTTGAGGAAAGCCCCGCCGGCGTTGGTGTTCACCTCGATTAGCTTGGGACCGTCAACGTCGATATGGAAATCATAGCCCATCAGAGCGCCAACGGGTCCAAAATCCCGTTGCGCGATTTCGGGAGCCCAGGAGAGGACCGCTGCGCGGTAAGCCGGCAACTTTGCTGTCGCCTCGATGGCGACGACGATTCTCTGCATCTCGTCGAGCGCGGACGCGGCGAGGAAGACTGGGACATTGGAAAACAGATGCGGCGGCGATGTCATGAAGGTTTTGCAGAAACCAGGATCGCCGGTTTCGTAGTCCAGCGCCGCGCAAAGTTCCGTCCAGTCGAGCGTGATGCAGAAGCATTTGCGGTTGAGCCGCTCCGACAGGGACGTGCTGGCTGTGAGCATGCTCATTGCCGGCCGCTGTTCTTAACTGCGCGAAGCGTCTTAGAGTTGCCAAGCCGAACAGCCCGAAATGGCGTCTGATCTGCGTCGCATGAGACTGCCAATTAAGAAATCTCAATGCTCACGAGCATTGATTTGCATCAAAGTGGCGACATTCGGTTGGACTACACTGAATCCATGAAAATCGCCTTGGCCCAGCTTTGTTTGCTGCTAGCCGTGATCCTCCTGATCACGGGCGGTGCCATTGCTGGTGTTACTGGACAGGCTTCTGGTATGGGCGTGGGCGTCACCACTGACCCTGCGACGTCGACCAGCGCTTTGCACAACGTGATGGATCACGTTGCCTCCACAGACCAGGACAACCATCGCGCCCCTTGTGGTGACTGTCTGAATTGCGTGCACCCGACCGGCTCCGGCTGTTGTGCTGCTGGCATTTCCGCCAGCGAATGCGACGTTCTTCATGATGCGCCGGTTGCCGTCCGGTTCATGGTGGGCAAGGCATTCCTGCCAACGGGCATCGACCCCGAGGCGCTCCTGCAACCTCCCCAGACCTTCGCCTGATATCGCTCCGTCGCGGTACTTGGGACTGTGAATCCAGCAGTGCCCGTCAAGGCCCCACAGCGCGAACGATCCGCGAAACCATAACCGGCAGCGGCGATCTGGGCGGCCCTCCGCGCCCATATCAAGGTTCGCCTGTCGCTTCACTCCAACGACAAGGAAACTGTCATGAAAACTCACCTTCGATTGATCGCGTTTGCAGCATTCACAACTCTTTCAAGCCCAGCATTTGCCCAGACCGATCCGCACCATCCGGCGGCCGATGCGCCGCAACCCACTACAGCTGCTCCGGCCGCACAGGCGATGCCGGACGGGTTGCCCGAGCAGTGCACGGCGATGATGTCCACGATGCAGAAGATGATGCCCATGATGGAGAAGATGGCTCCCATGATGCAACAAATGATGCCGATGATGCAGCAGATGATGCAGGGCGGCATGATGCAGGGTGGGCAAGGCGGCATGATGCAGGGTCAGGGCGGCATGGCGCAGGGCGGCGGCATGATGAACATGCCGATGGACACCGCCAACATGTCCGAGGCCTCCAAAAAATATGTGGAGGCGATGAAGCGAATGGACGCGCCGATGATGCAGGGCATCCAGACCGGCGATCCCGATGTCGCCTTCGTCCAAGCGATGATTCCGCACCACCAAGGGGCGATCGACATGGCCCGGGCGGTTTTGCAATTCGGCAAGGATGATCAGGTCAAGGTTTGGGCCAATCAGATCATCACTGCTCAGCAGGCCGAGATCGCCGCCATGCAGGAATGGCTTAAGCAACACGCGAAGTGACAGGAGGAAGACATGGATAAACTCAGCGTCCTGTCCGTCGGCATTGCGCTGGGCATGACGTCGGCCCTGATGAGCATGCTCTGCGCTTTGGCCGTCGCTATCTGGCCAGGGGCAACACTCGATTTCTTCGGCGCCATCATGCACGGGCTCGACCTCAGCGCGGTCAGGTCTACGGCACCGATAAGCCCCGTCCGTGTTCTCTACGGCGTTCTCGGGCTTGGCATCGCCGGGCTGCTGGCGGGTGCCGTTTATGCCTCGATCTACAATGTAGTCGCCACGGGGCGCCGGTAATGCAAGTCAAGGTTCAGCCCATGATAGCCACAGTCAATCCATGGACGACGTCGTCGGTCACTCTTGCTCTGGCGGGGATGATCATCGCCGGGATCGAACTCGATTTCATCGCCCTCAGGCCACCACTACTGCCCGAGGATATCCGCTACATGCACCTCTCGGCGGCCGAACTCGAAGCCATTGGTCCACGGCTTGCGATGTGGCTCACCCAGGTTTTCAGGGTGCTCGGCGGCTACGCCCTGGCCACCGGTGTTCTCCTGGTTGCGCTGGCAATCACCGCGTTCCGCGCGCGCCATCCGGTCGCGGTGGCCGGTGTTCTGATCGGAGGAGCGTCGTCCATCGGCTTGATGTCGGTGGTCAACTTCACGATCGGCTCCGACTTCAGGTGGCCATTGTTCGCCAGCGCGCTGGTCTGGGCTGTAAGCCTCATCGCCTATGGGCTCGAAAGCTCCCGCAATGACAATCGATGACAAATAAGGAACCCATCCCATGAATACCAACAACGTTCACCGCATGTCCGATCCGCCAACCGGGTCCGGACCAGAACCGGAGACCGAGGCTGGCGGATTTTGGACTTCGAAGGCCGGCCTGGCCACGATCGCCTTCCTGCTGATCGCCGCGTTTTTCCTGCTCACGGAGCACCGGGCCCATACCCTCGGTGTCCTTCCCTTTCTGCTGCTGCTCGCCTGTCCTCTGCTTCACATGTTCATGCATGGCGGCCACCGCGGGCATGGCGGTCACGGCGGCCATGCCAGGCACAAGGAACCTGAGCCGGACGCGCAAGACGGCACCACCCACCACAAAGGAGCATGACGATGGTCGAGCAATCTCCTGCCTACGGCCTCTGGGGCTTGGTCATAATCAATTCGGCGGTTTTCATCCTGTTCGCATTCAGCTTCTTCAAGCCGCGAACCGGCCGCGACTGGCGCTCCTTCGGCGCCTTCAGCGCCTTCCTGGTGGCGCTGTTTGCCGAGATGTATGGCTTTCCCCTGACGATTTACTTGTTCTCGGGGTGGCTGCAGTCACAATACCCCGGCATCGACTGGTTCTCGCATGATGCCGGTCACCTCTCGGAGATAATGTTCGGTTGGCGTCTCAATCCACATTTCGGCCCGTTTCACGTTCTCAGCTTCTTCCTGATCGGCGGCGGTTTCATGCTGATCTCGACCGCGTGGCGAGTGCTTTACGACGCGCAGCATCACAATCGCCTCGCAACGCGCGGTCCATATGCCTCCATCCGGCATCCGCAATATGTCGGCTTCGTCCTCGTCATGGCGGGATTCCTCGTGCAGTGGCCGACGCTGCTGACGCTGGCGATGTTCCCCATTCTGGTCGGCATGTATGTGCGACTCTCCTTCATCGAAGAGCGTGAAGCGAGAAAGGAATTCGGCGACGCATACGACCGTTATGCGGCCCGTGTGCCAGCCTTTTTCCCGCATTTGGCCAGCCTGTTCGGTTCCAGCCGCGAGCGCCGCGCGCCCTGAGTGTGCTGAACGAAACAACGAAGTTCCCAATCGAAGAGAAGGAACCATTATGAAACGTCGAGATATCCTGAAGGGCGCGGTGGCAGGCGCCGCAGCTTTTGCAATCCCATCGAGCTTGCTCTCGGCAGCTTCCGCCAGTCAGTTGGGCGGCCAGCCGCTCGGCATCTCGCGCCGCACGATCGAGGTGAACGGCAAAGCTGCAAGCGTCTTCGGCCTGCAAAGCGCCGACGGCGCGCCCGGCCTGCGCTTGCGGGCGGGCGATGCCTTCAATGTCCTGCTTCGAAACGAGACTGCCGAACCGACCATCATCCATTGGCACGGACTGACGCCGCCGTGGCCGAGCGACGGCGTCGCCGACGCGCCACTGCCGCTCATCGGCGCTCGAGCCGATCGCAGTTTCGATTTTCCGGTCGGCGAGCCCGGCACCTTCTGGATGCACGCTCATACCCTGCAGGAACAATTGCTGCTCGCTGCGCCGCTTATCGTCGCCGATCCCGCCGATGACGCAAGAGACGAGCAGGAGGTTGTCATCCTGCTCCACGATTTCTCGTTCTCATCGCCGGAGGAACTGCTGGCTGGGCTGCAGGGTAAGAATAGCGACGGATCCATGGCGATGGGCGGCATGGACATGTCGGGTAGCGACGGCAACACCATGGCAGGGATGAACGATGGCGGCATGGCGACCGACATCAACGACATCGAATATGACGCCTATCTGGCCAATGACCGGTCGCTGAACGATCCCGAGATCGTGCCGGTCGAACGAGGCGGACGCGTGCGGGTGCGGATCATCAATGGCGCCACGGCGACCGCTTTCACCATGGACCTCGGCGAGCTTGAAGGCGAACTGATCGCGGTCGACGGTCAGCCTGTCGAGCCGGTCAGGGGCCGGCGGTTTCCGCTGACGATGGGACAGCGCATCGACGTGCGCCTGCGGTTGCCGCGCGAACTCAACTCCTACCCGATCCTGGCGCTACGCGAGGGAAGCAAGGAGCAGACGGGAATTATCCTGCGTCCGGCGGGAGCGGCGGTGGCCAAGCTCAGGACGGCGGCTGATGTCGATGCTCCGGTTCTTGACCTGGCACTCGAGGCGCAGCTTCGGGCAATGGCGCCGCTTGCATCGCGCCCTGCCGAAAAGACGTTCGAAATGGCGCTGACCGGCGATATGGCTGCCTATCGCTGGGGACTCGAAACCAGTGCTCCCATCCTTGTGGACAAGGGCGATCGCGTCGAGGCCACGCTGCGCAACGACACCATGATGGCCCACCCGATGCATCTACACGGCCATCGTTTCCAAGTGGTCGCGATTGACGGGCAGCGCTTTCGGGGTGCCGTTCGCGACACCGTGCTGGTGCCGCCGATGCGCTCGGTCACCATTGCCGTGGACGCCGGCAATCCCGGCAAATGGGCATTCCATTGTCACCATCTCTACCACATGGCGAGCGGCATGATGTCGACCTTTGCCTATCGAACCTGAGACACCGCAGCCGGCGCGAATGCCGGCACGAACGGCGGCACGGAGAACGATGATGAAAAAGGTCAATCTGGAAGTGCGCGACCTTGTCGGCATGATGGATTTCGCAGCGGTCGAAAAACGTCTGCCGGCTCTGCCGGGCGTCGCCGGTGTCGCGATGAACGCGGGATCGACAACCGCGAGCATCGAATTTGACGAGGGGCAGACGAGCCCGGAGGCCCTTGCCAGGGAAATCGAGGCCTGCGGCTTCCATTGCCGACGCGAGAGCGTGCCCCGGCATCTGTGCGTCCCAGACGGCACGACGGTTCCGCCGGGGCATCCGCAAGCGACCTCCGGGCACGATCACGCCGAGCACGATCATGGGAGCCACGCCGACATGATCGAGTCGGCTCCGGCGGGCGAGAGGACGGTTGCAGACAAAGCACCGCACGACGCCATGGCTCATGAGATGGGACACGGTGCCGGCATGGACATGCAGGGCATGGTCAAGGACATGCGCAACCGGTTTTTTGTCAGCCTGGTCTTCACTCTGCCGATATTTGCCATGGAGCCGATGGGCCTGGGCGAGCCCTGGTTGCGCCCGCCTTTCGGGCTGAGCGAAGACCTCGCGGTGTTTTTCCTCGCCAGTGCCGCGATCCTTTATCCGGTCTGGCCTTTCCTGCTCGCCGCCTGGCGGGCCTTGCGCAATGGCGTCCTCAACATGGCCGTGCTGGTGGTGCTGAGCGTCGGCACTGGCTACCTGTTCAGTGTCGGCGCGACCTTCTTCTTCGAGGGGCAGCAATTCTACGAGGCGGCGAGCGTGCTGCTCGTGTTCATTCTGCTCGGCCATTGGCTGGAGATGCGCGCCCGTGCCGGGGCGTCGGCCGCGATCAGAGTGCTTCTCGATCTCGCTCCGCCCAGAGCCTCCGTGTTACGCGATGGCAAGGAGGTCGAGGTTGCGACCTCGGACATCGTCCTCGGCGACATCGTGGTCTTGCGACCCGGCAACAAGCTTCCCGTCGACGGCGACGTGATCGAGGGCGCATCGACTATCGATGAATCGATGCTGACCGGCGAATCGATGCCGGTGACCAAGAAGGTCGGGGACAAGGTCATAGGGGCGACGATCAACAAGAGCGGCGCGCTGCGCTACCGCTCCACCAAGGTGGGTGCCGACACTGCGCTTGCCCAGATCGTCAAGCTGGTCCAGGAGGCCCAGAACTCGAAGGCGCCGGCCCAACTGCTCGCCGATCGCGCTTCGCAATGGCTTGTGCTTGCCGCGATTCTCATCGGGCTTGCGACTTTCGCCGTCTGGTTCTGGTGGCTCGGCCAGCCTCTGCTGTTCGCAATGACCTTGACCATAACCGTCTTCGTCATCGCTTGTCCCGATGCGCTCGGCCTCGCTACACCCATGGCCGTCATGGTCGGCACCGGCCTCGGTGCCGCAAACGGGATTCTGTTCAAGAACGCAGCCGCTCTCGAGGAGGCGACCAAGCTCAACGTAATCGTCTTCGACAAGACCGGCACGCTCACCATGGGGCAGCCCAAGGTCGTCGAAATGGTCTCGGCTGCCGGCGTTTCGCCCGACGAGGTTCTGCAGGTCGCAGCTGCGGTGGATCAAGGGTCGGATCACCCGCTCGCCGTCGCCATCGTCCAGCGAGCCACGGCTATGAAGCTTCCCAAAGTGTCGGGCTTCCTGAATATCGAAGGCAAGGGCACCAGTGCCACGATTGGTGGAGACCAGGCTTTGCTCGGCAACCGGCGCCTCATGGACGAGCAGAAGATTGATCTTCTGGCGTTGGGCGAAACAGCCGAAGCGCTAAAGGGCGAAGGCCGCACCGTCATCCATGTTGCACGGTCCGGCAAACTGCTCGGGCTGATCGCGATCGCCGATACGCCGCGCCCGACGGCCATTGCAACGATTGCCAAACTACACGAGCAGGGCGTGCGCGTGGCCATGCTCACCGGCGACAACGCCGGCACCGCGAAACGCATCGCCGACGCACTCGGCATCGACATCGTGCTCGCGGACGTGCTGCCAGGGCAGAAGGCGGAAAAGATCAAGGAACTGCAAGGCCAGGGCCTGAAGGTCGGCATGGTCGGAGACGGCGTCAACGACGCGCCGGCTCTGACGCAAGCCGATGTCGGCTTCGCCATCGGTGCGGGCACCGATGTCGCTATCGAGAGTGCCGACATCGTGCTGATGAGGAGCGATCCCTACGATGTCGTCGGGGCGATGACGCTCTCGCGCGCCACGCTGCGCAAGATGCACCAGAACCTGTGGTGGGCGGTCGGATACAATCTCATCGCCTTCCCGATCGCGGCGGGCGTGTTCTACCCGTTCCTGCTGAGCCCCGAGCTAGCGGCGCTGGCAATGTCGGGCAGTTCGGCTCTCGTGGCCATCAACGCCCTGCTGCTCAAGCGAACCAGGCTAGAAGGCATTCGACCTGCCGCCGCATCGACGATCGAAGGCGTCGCTCATCGGCACCCGCGCGGCTCGCTGGCATGAACGTGTCGATGCAAGCTCGCCTGCCCACGTCTCGATGGAGCCTGGGCGCGGTCCTGGCCTCGGCCTTTGTCGTTGCGCTCGGCTACGGAATTGTCTTGCCGGTCCTGCCGATGATGGTCGAGCGGCTTGCCGGGTCCACCGACCCGGCATTCAAAGCGCGGCAGATTGGCCTTTTGACCGCTGCCTATGTCTCGGCGCCGGTGGTCGCCGCTTTCCTATGGGGGAAGTGGTCGGATTTGATCGGTCGCAGACCTGTCCTTGTCATCGGCCTGATCGGCTTTGCCGTGACCTTGGCGGCATCGGCGCTGGCACCGAGCTTGCCCGTTCTTTATATCGGGCGGATCCTGAATGGTGGCTTCGCGGCAGCCGTGGGGCCAACGGCTCTTGCGTTCATTGCCGACACCGAAGGTGAGGATGATCGCCGCACAAGAATATTCGGCTGGATGAGCATGGCATCGATCGCGGGCTTTCTGGTCGGGCCGACGCTCGGCGGGCTCGTGGCAGAACTGAAACTTGACTTGGGCGTGGCGGCTGTCCCGCCACAGACCATTCCCTTCCTCCTTGCGTCCGGCCTCGCTGTGGCGGCAGCTCTTGGCGTGTGGTCTGTGCTGCCTGGACACATGCTGCCCGGCCCCCGTGTTGAGTCGAGCAAACCCGGATCCTCAATGTTCGTATCTGGAGAGATACGGCTGCTCGCTCTTGCCGCTGTGGCCGCGGCAGGGCTTGGCGCATTCGAGGTCGGGCTCACCCTGCGAAACGTTGAACTCACAATGGGTCCCGCCGCGCTCGGCCTCATGTTCGCGACATGCAGTGTCGTGATGTTTGCGGTCCAGGGCCTCGTCTTTTCGCCGCTCGTCAAACCGGCAGCGACGACACTGCTGGTGGCTCCTGCCTTCCTAGTGATGGCGGTCGGTCTGGCGGCTATGCCGAAACTTGCCGCGTTCAGGGAAATGCTGTTTGCGGTTTCTGCTGTTTCGGCTTCGGCCGGCGTGATCAGCCCGCTGCTCGCTTACTGGGTGTCGCGCATCAGCGTACGAAGCCAAGGCATGGAACTCGGCATCCAGTCGGCAGCGGTCAGTCTCGGGCTGTCAGTGGGTTCCGCGGCCGCCGGCCTGCTGTTCGGTTCCCACCGTCTGGAGGGCGCCGCCTTCCTGGTCGCAGCCGCGGCCATGGCTCTCGCCGCAATCGCAAGCCTGAGACTGCCGCAACCACCGCCCCTGGAGCAGCCGGCATGAGTGACGCCCATAGACCGTTACGCCTCCTCCGAGCGGGTATCGACACCTATCAGCAACCGGTCGTCTATATGCATCGCGATTGTCACGTCTGCCGGTCGGAAGGTTTCACCGCTTTGACCCGGGTTCTGGCTCGTAGCGGCGACCGCGAGGTCGTCGCCACGCTTAACGTGGTTGTCGATGATCATCTCGAACTGGATGTCGCCGCGCTGTCGGAGGCGGCTTGGGCGATCCTCCAACCGGGCGCCGATGCAGTCGCCGTATTCAGCCATCCGGAGCCGCCCGTCTCGGCACCGGCGTTAAGGGCGAAGGTCTTCGGCCAGCGGCTCGGCGAGTCGGATTTCCTTGCCCTAATGCACGACACCGTCAGCAACCGCCTCTCAGACATGGAACTGGCGGCATTTGTCACGGCCTGCGCCGGCGACCGGCTCGACAATGAAGAGACGATTGCTCTGACCAAGGCAATGTTGGCGGTCGGAGAGCGCATAGATTGGGGCGGCGGCGCGGTGTTGGACAAGCATTGCGTCGGCGGCCTTCCCGGAAACCGCACCACGCCCATTGTCGTTGCGATTGTTGCTGCTGCCGGTCACCGAATCCCAAAGACGTCCTCGCGCGCCATAACCTCTCCTGCCGGCACGGCCGACGCGATGGAGGTCATGGCGCCGGTGGCGCTGGATCTCGAGGCCATGCGAAGCGTAGTCGAGCGCGAAGGAGGCTGCATCGTCTGGGGCGGAAATGTCCGTCTCAGCCCCGCCGACGACATTCTGATCCGCATCGAGCGCCCGCTCGACTTCGACAGCGACGGCCAACTGGTCGCAAGTGTGCTTTCCAAGAAGGCCGCGGCCGGCGCTACCCATGTGGTCATTGACATTCCCATCGGACCGACCGCCAAGGTGCGTTCTTTCTCAGCCGCCGCTTTCCTCGAGGCAAGGCTCATTGCCGCAGCGCAAGCTCTTGGACTTAACCTCTCTGTCCTCCGCACCGATGGCCTCCAGCCCGTTGGCTACGGCATCGGTCCGGCCCTTGAGGCGCGGGACGTGCTTAGCGTCCTGCGCAACGACGCGGCAGGGCCCCGCGATCTCCGCAGCCGTGCGCTCGACATTGCTGGCGTCTTGCTCGATTCCGCACCCGGGGCGGTGCTAGGAAAAGGCCGCGCCGTGGCGTCCACGCTGCTCGACAGTGGCGCGGCTCTCCGCAAGTTTATGGCGATCTGCCAGGCACAGGGCGGCTTTACCGAGCCGGGAGTGGCCCCACACATCAGTCCAGTTCTTGCCATCCGCAACGGCCAGATCCGGGCGGTCGACAATCGTCGGCTTGCAAGAATCGCCAAGCTCGCCGGTGCCCCAGGCAGCCCTCTGGCTGGAACCGATTCCCGAGTTCGGATCGGCGACAGTGCCCAGGCCGGTGAGCCGCTGTTTTACGTCCATGCCCGGTCACCGGGAGAACTGGACTACGCATTGGACTATGCCTCGGCTCATCCGGACATATTCCAAATCGGAACCGGACAATGACCCGCGTGCTGCTTCCTTTCCCGTTGCAGCGAACTATGGCTGACGTAATAGGCCCTTTGCTGGGCGCCCGAACCGGCCGGCTGGACTGGCGCCACTTTCCCGATGGCGAATCCCTGGTCACGATCGAACGGGATCTGGACGGCGTCGACGTCGCCCTTGTCGCCAGCCTCCGCAACCCTGATGAACTCGCTCTGCCATTGCGGTTCGCGGCCGCGACAGCGCGCGAATTCGGAGCACGCTCCATTGGACTTATTGCGCCGTATCTGGCCTACATGCGCCAGGATAGGCGGTTTAATCCCGGCGAAGCCGTAAGTGCGCCAATGTTCGCACGTTTCCTGGCGGACAGTTTCGATTGGCTGGTGACGGCAGATCCTCACCTGCACAGGATTCCCAGGCTTTCCGAGCTATTTTGCATCCCAGCCCATGCGGTGGCCACGGCTCCTCTCATCGCTGACTGGATCAGAAATAACGTCCCGAGTGCCCTCCTGATAGGACCAGATAGTGAAAGCAGCCAATGGGTATCCGACATCGCCGACCGCGCCGGCGTTGCCTATCAGATCCTGACGAAAATCCGACGAAGTGACCGTGACGTCGACGTGAGTCTCCCGTCGATCGATGCGGCTCGCAGCCGAACCCCGATCATCGTGGATGACATCGCTTCGTCGGGGAGGACCATGATCGAAACGCTGAATCATTTGAGGCAGCTTGGTCTGCCTCCGGCAGTCTGCATCGTCATTCATCCCGTGTTCGCTCAAAACGCCTACGCACTACTGTTGGCGGCCGGCGCTGAAAGGGTCGTGAGCACGGACTCCATTCCGCATCCGTCGAATGCGATTTCCCTCGCCGGCTTGCTGGCTGCGGCTAGCGCCGAATTGTTCGGGAACTCTGCGCTCCGAGAAAGATGGTAAACCCCGACTTTGGCTATTTCACATGGCTCCGGAAGAACAATCAGCCTCGCAAGCCCGTGACAGCCAGGGTGAGAATGCCGATCAGGACGGCGTTCCACGTTAAAACCAGGTCGCTGCGAAACCCGAGGACCCAAGGGGAAGCAATAAGCCATACGCCCATGGCGGCGTTGATGCGCCCCTCCCAAACTGTCGAGCTTGCTTGCGGCACAATAGAAATCACCATCATCACCAAGCCGACGACAAGGAAGTTCCACGCGGCTCCGGCGCTGATCTGAACCTGTGATGGTGGCGCCATGGATATGTGGACAAGAACCCAAGGTGATATCAGGGTCCAAAGCGCAATCATCGCCCGGAGAAAGCCTTTCCAAGAGAACTGCTTGTCCACATCAGTCTCCCTTGCCCTCGGCAGGGACTTTGCTCCTTCACCAAGTTACTTCTTTGATGGAAATCAAATCGGGATTTGATTTGATGCGCCAATCAAATTGGCGCCGCCCAATTGCGATGATGCGAGCTTGCCGAATACGCTCTTCTTCGGCAAGTCGATCAAGCAGCCGGCGTCGGTTCCTGATCGAACTCTCTCAACCAGCCGCCTTCAAATCCCGCCCGCTGCAAGCCGCTACGGATATAGCTGCAGGAGCGCATCAAGCGCCACAAAAGGCTGCTGCGGTCGTTCTCGATCATCAGCACTACGGGACCTTCGTTGAGGCCGAAGTGCCAGGGCGAAACCCACCATCCAAAGGCGTTGCCGGATGTCCCCGGATGCGTGGGATTAAAGGCCGCCTTGAAGCCATAGGCATTGGCGGCCTTGAGCTTGGCCTGGTGGATGCAGAAGCTGATCGCTGGCCGGACGATTTCGGGAGCAAACGGCAAGGAGGCAGCGACGGACCAAGGAGCGAGCGTGCCATCGTCGGGACCATAGGGCACACCGCGCGCCACATAGCCCTCGAACCGGCGTTCGATGCCGTTCAACTTGAGCGTGGAAGGGCCTGGACCCTCGCTTGCGGTGATGCCCCAGCAGTGTTCGCCATAACCCTCGAATCCACGCGGATTTTCGACTGCGTAACGTTGATGGACGAAGGTGGCGCGTCGGCTGTTCTCGAAATAGTCGCTTGCCTTGCTGCGCATGAAGGCATCCTGCACGCCGCGAAAATCGATCCACACGTGCGAGAGCTGGTGGATGAACAGCGGTCCCGCATAGAGGTAGTCATAGCCGTAACTGTGCTCCCATCGGAAGGTCGCGGTCCACGCCGTGTAGCTGCTCTTGGGCAGGGGGTGGGTCGGTGAACCGAGTCCCAGAACATAGAGCAAGAGCGCTTCGTCATAGCCTTCCCAGCGATACTTCAGAAACCCATGCTCGGGTGTCCAGCCATGAGTGACGGTCTCTCCTCCGTCCTGCGCCCAGCACCAATCGGCTCTATGATAGAGCGCCTCCGCCAAGGTGCGGATTTCGGCTTCCGCCGCGGTGTCGGCATCGAAATACAGTCCTGCCGCCAGCGCGCCCGCCAGCAGGAACGTGCTGTCGATCGTAGACAACTCGCATTGCCAGGCTCGCCGGCCAGTCTGCATGTCCAGGAAGTGATAGTAGAAGCCGCGATATCCCGTGGCGTCCGGCTGCGACCCCTGCGGACTGTTCCAGAAGAAGTGCAGCGTTGCCAAGGTGCGTTCTGCGGCCGCGCTTCGCGTCATGAATCCGCGCTCGACTCCCACCGGATAGCAAGCCAGCGCCAGGCCGGTGGCCGCTATGCTGGCGGGCGAATTCGCTTCAGTCTTGTCCAGAATGAGACCGTTGTCGGGGTTCGCTTCATGAATGAAGTAGTCAAATGTCTCCCGCTGCAATATCGCCAGATCGTCTTGCATGGCAGAGGTGTTCACCGGATGATCGGTCTCGCGAGGGTGCGACAGCATCGCTGCAGTTCACGGATGGGCCAGGTAGAGGTGGTCGAACACACCTTTGACGCCCCTGACGCCCTCGGCAACCACGCGGACGGCATCCCGTTCACTCTGCGATCTGACAGCACCCGAAAAATGCACCAGACCATCGCTCACCGTAAGCGTCAACGCGTCCCCTTCGACCCCTGCGTCGTCTCGCAGTCGGGTAAGAATGCTGCGCCGGATCGCATCGTCACCTGCCGCCGTCGCGTCGTCGAACTTCGTCGCAACGACAACACGCAAAAGATCGGCGCGGCTGACGACGCCGACAAGACGCTGTCCTCTCATCACCGGAATGCGCTTGATGCCGAGCTCCTGCATCAGCGCAACAATTCGGGTTATCGGGGTTTCCTCGTCCGCCACGATAACGTCCGAAGTCATCAGATCCGCCACTTTCCAGCTGTGGCCCCTCACATAGCCACGAGCCTCACCTGCCGGAAACGGTGAGGCGCCGAGTTCCGACCTGCGCAGGAAATCACCTTCGCTCACAATTCCAGCCAGACGGCCGTTATCAGCGATGACAGGCATGCCGCTGATGCGATGATCCAGCATGATCCGCGCTGCGTGTCTTACGCTGTGGTCAGGCGACACGGTAACAACCTTTGCCGTCATTACATCCTTTGCTTTCATCCACCTCATCCCTAGCTCAGTTCAAGTGAACGGGCGCCCGAGCACCAATCGGCGGCATCGTAGCGTAGATGCCGCCGACCTCCTTTGAGGCAAATCAATACCGGCTCGGAACCAGCCGGTCCGGGAACTTTGAAGGTCACTACCACCACTCGTTGATGGCGGGGACGGCCTCGGATCCCTGTTTTGACTTGCATCAATGTCGCGCTCGCCTCGACGGGACACTGTGGCAAGCGATGCGACAGGTGCCTCAAAATCCCTTACGGCCATGGCTGACACGGTCTTCACTGCAAAAGCGCTGACCAAAACCTACACCTCGGGTGAGACGCAGGTGCTTGCGTTGCGCAACCTGGACCTTGAGATTTCGGCGGGAGAGATGGTCGTTCTGCTTGGCCCATCGGGCAGCGGGAAGTCGACCCTGCTCAACATCATGGGCGGGCTTGACCATGCCACGAGCGGCCAGTTGTTCTTCAGGGATCAGGAACTGACCAATCTCGACGATCGCGGGCTGACCGCCTATCGACGGCAGCACGTTGGATTTGTCTTTCAGTTCTACAACTTGATCCCCAGCCTGACGGCTTATGAGAACGTTGCCCTGGTTACGGAGATTTCCGATCATCCGATGCGCCCGGAGGAGGCTTTGGCGCTGGTTGGACTTGAACCGAGGATGCACCATTTCCCGGCTCAGCTCTCCGGTGGCGAGCAGCAGCGCGTGGCCATTGCCCGCGCGATTGCCAAGCGTCCGGATGTGCTGCTCTGCGACGAGCCAACCGGCGCTCTCGACTCCAAGACAGGCATTAGGGTGATCGAGGCGTTGCTCGGCATCAACGCGCAGCTTGGCACCACGACGCTTATCATCACGCACAACGCCAGCATCCAGGATGTCGCCGACCGTGTGCTGTTTTTCGCCGACGGTCAAATCTCCAGAACTGCCAGGAACGAGGTGCGCCGGACTGCCGCCGAGCTTGTCTGGTGATCCGGATGCGCGCTCTGGATATCAAGCTTCTTCGCGACTTCGGCCGGCTCTGGGCGCAGGCGTTGGCGATTGCACTCGTCATTGCCGGAGGCGTGGCGACGCTCATCCTCGCGGTCGGATCCTACCGATCCCTCGACGAGACGCGCACCGCATATTACGAACGCTACCGGTTTGCTGACGTCTTTGCGACGGTGAGCCGTGCGCCGAGGACGCTCGTCGGCCAGATTGCCGAGGTTCCTGGCGTCGCTTCGGTCGACGCGCGAATAGCCAAACTCGTGCTGCTTGACATACCGGACTATCTGGAGCCGGCCACGGGCGAAATCATCTCCCTGCCCGAGATCGGGGAGGCTTCACTCAACCAGCTCTACATGCGCGTTGGCCGCATGCCGGAGCCTGGTCGCGCCGAAGAGATCGTCGTGAACGAAGGCTTTGCCTTGTCCCACGGCTTTCAGCCCGGGGCCCGCTTCTCGGCAATATTGAACGGCCGAAAGCGGGAATTGACGATTGTTGGGATCGCGCTGTCTCCTGAGTTCATCTACGCGGTCGGACCAGGCGACATCATGCCGGACGACCGCCGCTTCGGCCTCATCTGGATGTCGGAAAAAGCGCTCGCCAGCGCCTACGACCTCGACGATGCGTTCTCGTCCGTTTCGTTGAAGTTGCTGCGCGGCGCGTCCGAGAGTGAAGTCATGATGCGTCTCGACACGATGCTCGAGCGCTATGGCGGCCGAGCGGCCTATGGCCGGAAGGACCAGACTTCGCACGCCTGGCTGAACCACGAACTCGATATGCTCAACAACATGAGCCGGACGCTGCCACCGATTTTCCTTCTGGTGTCGGCATTTCTGGTCAATCTCACACTTAGCCGGCTCGTCGCGCTGGAGCGCGAGCAGATCGGGCTGATGAAGGCGCTGGGATACAACAATGCCAGCATCGTCATGCACTACCTCAAATTCGTCGTCGTTATCGTGATGATCGGCATTGTGATCGGCAGTGCAGCGGGCACTTGGCTGGGGATGCGCATCACCAGTCTGTTCGGCGACTTTTTCCATTTTCCGTTCCTCGTCTTCACTAAGAGCCCGGACCTCTACGTCATTGCCGCCGCGCTCAGCCTCGTCGCGGCGATCATCGGGGCGGTGCGCGCGCTTCGCGAGGTCGTGCGATTGGCGCCTGCCGTCGCGATGCAGGCGCCGGCGCCTCCGCGCTATCGGCGACTGCTGCCGGCGAGCTTCGGCGTCGACAGGTTCATGTCGCAACCGACCACGATGATGTTGCGCAACATCACTCGCCATCCAGTCAGGTCATTATTCACGACGCTTGGAATTGCACTGGCGACAGCCATCCTGATTGTTTCACTTTTCACCGGCGACGCGATGGAGCAGCTCATCGACGTGACCTATTTCCTGGCCGACCGACAGGACGCCACCGTGAGTTTCGTGGAAAAACGCCCGTTGGACGTCGTGCTACAGATCGCACGGCTTCCGGGCGTTCTCGCCGCCGAGCCTTACCGCGAGGTGCCTGTCCGCATAAGGAGCGGAAACGTCGAACGCCGGATCATGATCAGCGGCAGGCCGCGAGACGCCGATCTCAACCGCATCATAGATGTCGACCTGCGTCCGGTCGTCCTGCAGGAAGCGGGCCTGGCGATTTCGAGCATGCTTGCCCGGATTCTCGGAGTGAGGGTCGGCGATTCCGTCGAGGTCGACTTGCTCGAAGGAGCGCGGCGGACCGTTGTCGTTCCTGTGGCGGCGCTGGTCGAAGATTATTTCGGCATCCGCGGGATGATGGATTCAGAGACGCTAGCGCGCCTGATGCGCGAAGCGCCGTCGGTCAACAGCATCAACGTCAGCCTAGATCAGAACAGCCGGGACTCGTTCTATGCTACCATCAAGGACATGCCAATCGTCAGCGGCCTGGCTCTGCAGCGCGTCTCGCTTGCCAATTTCCGCAAGCTGGTTGCCCTTCTGATCACGACGATGGCGAGCATCTACACCGGGCTGGCTGCCGTCATCGCGTTTGGTGTCGTCTACAACAGCGCCCGTATCTCGCTTTCCGAACGCGCGCGGGAGCTGGCCAGCTTGCGTGTCCTCGGCTTCACCCGGAGAGAAGTGTTGCGCATCCTCCTCCTCGAACTCGCTCTGCTCACATTGATCGCGCAGCCGCCTGGATGGCTCATTGGCTATGGCCTTGCCTGGATCATGCAGAAGAACCTGGCCGGCGAATTGATGCGGGTGCGCCTCATCGTCGAGCAATCCACCTACGTCTTCGCCAGCGCGATCGTCATCGCCGCGGCCGTTCTTTCCGCGCTCGTCGTTCGCCGAAGGCTCAGCGAGCTGGACCTTGTCACTGTTCTGAAGACGCGGGATTGAACCATGCGCACGATCTGGATAAAGCGAACGTTGGGCATTGCAGCCTTGACCATCTTGGGCGCCGGCGCCGTCTGGTTCGCATGGCTGCGGCCGATCGCAGTGGATCTGGCAACGCTGGCGAAAGGTCCCATGGAAGTCACGATCGACGACGAGGCAAAGACGCGCGTGCGTCACGTCTACACAGTGTCCGCCCCCATCGCCGGCAAGGTCCTGCGGATCTCTCCTCCCCGCCACATCGGGGATCAGGTCACCAAGGACGAAGCGGTCATGGCGGTGATGCAACCGACGTTACCGAGCTTTCACGATGCGCGCACCCATGAAGAGCTACGTGCGGCGCTGGCTGCGGCCGATGCGGTGGTAGACCTTGCGGCAGCAGAAATACGCCGGATCGAGGCTGCGCTTGCATTTTCGCGAACGGAGCTTGGGCGGGCCGAAGCGCTCGCGCGCACCGAGGCGATCTCTCTCAAAACCCTCGACGGAGCTAGGTTCGACGTCGAAACCAATGAAGCAGGGCTGGCCAGTGCGAAGGCTCAGCTGGAGGTCCGCCGAAACGAGCGTGACAGCGTTGCAGCCCGGCTTGGTGAACAGTCGGGTGCCGCGCCAGAGTCAGATCCGGCCTGCTGCATCCAGTTGCGCGCTCCCGTGACAGGCAGCGTGCTGAAGATCATCCAGGAGAGCGAAGGAGTCGTCCAGGCTGGTGCGCCGCTGATCGAAATCGGCGATCCACTCGATCTCGAAATCGTCGCGGATCTGCTGTCGACCGATGCTGTCCGGATCAAGCCTGGCGCACCCGTCATGATTGACAACTGGGGTGGACCGCCCCTCCAGGGCCGCGTCTCCCGAGTCGATCCGGCCGGTTTCACCAAGGTTTCCGCACTTGGAATCGAGGAACAACGGGTTCGCACGACCATCGACTTCATCGATCCTCCCGCGAAATGGTCGGCGCTAGGACATGATTATCGGGTGATCGTGCATGTCACGATTTGGAAGGCCGATGACATCCTGGCCGTGCCGGTGGGCGCTCTGTTCCGACAAGGGGTCGACTGGGCGGTGTTCGCGGTCAGGGATGGCCGTGCACGGGCGACTATCATCAAGATCGGTCAGCGAAACAACCGGACGGCGGAAGTCCAATCAGGCCTTGCCGCAGGCGATCGCGTGGTGCTGCACCCGAGTGACAGAGTCATGGACGGCGTGTCCGTAGCGGAGCGCGGTGTACAATAGGCTGAACGCCAACATTGGCGTAACTCTCAGGCCCCATCTTGGGCCAGATTTCGCAAGCCGTTCAGACTAATCCTTCTGCTGACAACGTTAGGAGTTCTTTCCGCCAAGCCTTGTCCGTCCTCGACCGTCTGCCGCAGAATATCGCCGAGCGTGCGATACTTCTGCTCTCAGAGACGGCGGGGGTTGACCATGTCCTTCGGCTTGCGAACGCCATACACGGGGTTCTGCTCGATAATGCCGAGTTCGACCGCATAGCTGAGAATGCCGCGGAGGAGACCGATCTTCCGGGCCGCCGTACCAGCTCACCGCGACAGCCGACCCTCATCGTCGATAAGGGTCAGGCGAGAGGGCGGGGCATCTCCCCACGTCCAGAGCACGAGATTGACATCGTCCGCGGTCGCGCCCAGCGCAAAACTCCTGACGAGCAATCCGTGATAGCCGAGGCCGATCAGTCTTCGGGCAAATGCCTGCGTCACTGCCTCACCGGTCGTCTTCATCTGGTCGCGCCAGGAGCTATCAGCAAGCACGCCGGCATCAACACTTTCGGCCAGAAGCGCTTGTTCGTCCCGGCTGTCGAAGGTCTGCTCGATCTCAGCGTCATAGGAGACCAGTGTAGTTGGCTGCAAATTGCCGATCTGGCTGGCTTCCCGCAGCGCAGTGATCACGGAAAGGGAGGTATAGAGCGCGGGAGTGCCCTTCGGGTTGAATCGTCCGCCGTAAAGCTCAGCACCGCGACCCGAAAGCGGCGCGCGCGCGTAAATGGGGTTTAGCGCCCGATAGAGCTTGCCTCGATACTGCATCTACCAGGTCAGGCGTGGATGCCGGCATCGACGGCGTCGATATAGTCGAGCACATCGTCAGCCCGACCGCTACGGACCAGTTGCATGGCCGTCTGCCCGGAGAAGCCGGACAACGGTTCGGACCGATACCATGCATAGGCCATTAGCGCTGAGCCGAGGCGCGGCTCGACCTTATTGACGATCTCCACCATTTCGCGCAGCCGGCGCTGGGTTTTGTCCGACCGAACGCGGTCCTTGCGCTGGACGGCGTCCTTGCCGAGGCCTGCGGTCCTCGCAACTTCCTCGCTGGTCGTGCGGAGGGCCTCCGCGATCTTGCGCGGTGCGAAAAACCCATTGTCGGAATATTGAACCAGACCCATCAGCTATGTCCTCTTCCGCCTCGCATTATGACGCAATATAGCGTCAAATCTGGCGTCATTCAATGGAGAACTGGCGTCCCCGCACGATATAGTGGTCACCCTGTTGGCATGCTCGATTCCGCCCT
The DNA here is from genome assembly GCF_004023085.1 of Mesorhizobium sp. M7A.F.Ca.US.010.02.1.1. Taxonomy (NCBI): domain Bacteria; kingdom Pseudomonadati; phylum Pseudomonadota; class Alphaproteobacteria; order Hyphomicrobiales; family Phyllobacteriaceae; genus Mesorhizobium; species Mesorhizobium sp. M7A.F.Ca.US.010.02.1.1. The sequence continues at coordinate 21,096 of NZ_RZRV01000062.1, forward strand.
CGAGCTCGCACTCCTGCCTCTGGGACGAAACTGTATCACGTGTGCGGATGGACCTACGTGACGCGCGCCGACTACTGCGCTCACGAGTTAACGACGCGCTAGATCAACTTGCACGGCCCACTCAAGACGACGGCGCCAGCGCGCGATCGTCTCCGTAGCCGTCCGTCCTACAGCGATGTTACCAAGGGATGGCAAATGAGGGTTTCGCATACGTTCGCGTCGACAATCGAGCAGGCTTCGAACGGTGAAAGCCCCGATACCCAGCAGGCCAAGATCGCCGGTTACGTCATGATGCAGAGGTACACTAGCCTAGCGCCTTCAGCAGCCGGCTATGAGTCAAGGCGAGCCTGTGAGCCTATCGAGGGCGACCAGCCCGACCAGTTATTCAAGCTCAAGCTGTTCGCCTCCGGGCGGTTGCTTGTTGCGGGTCCGCTGCGCTGGCCACCGGCTGGCGGCCCAAAGGGTACGCGGCGCGATGCCGCCTGCGTGACTCTGGGAAGACCATACAGTAACAAGGGGATGATGGAGGAGCCAATCCCAGCCTGTGCAGGCCGCCCCTCAGTGGCGTCCTATGGCTCCGCCTAGCGCCTAACTTGGAGGACCAGACTGGGGGACCGCGCTTTGGCGGAGCGGCTATAAGCCATTGACATCGCTGATCATTGCGGGACGAAAAATGGCATGGCGGAGGGAGCGGGATTTGAACCGACTTAAAGGAGCGCTATAGCGTAGACGTAGTTCTCATCATCACCCGGCGCGGCGCGCCATCTTACACTGTTAAAACAGGCGCTTAGCAAGGCATTCTTCCCTTGAGAAGAGGTCGGGAAATACGTTGCGGCACCCATTGGGACGGCGGATTGAAAACCCATTTCAGCTTGAGTTTTGCCGACCGCCGGTTCCAGACATTGTGGCCGATATATTTCTCGCAGCCGATGATGTGATTCACCGATTCCCGCGTCCAGGCCCTGTTGAGATCCGTGACATTTCCACGCTTGTTGAGGAGCCTTGCTATCTCGAGCTGTGTTTTGCGGGCTCTCACGAACTGATCGAATATCAACCTTACAACGGCGATCTCCTCGGGCGGTCCAGGCACGAGGACGATCCGATCCGTCTGCAGGTCTTTGTATTCGTAGCGAGCAAGAATGCCTTTTGGTTGGCCCGCTTATCAAGCTGCAATCGCCTTAGGCCAAGGCCAGGAATGCCCCTTGCCAAAAACCCATTCTCACCAATCGGCATTGGCCAACGAAAACCTTCTGTGAGAGTACCCTGCTATAATCTGCCGCCATGCTCCGCTTGATAGCCTTCAGCACATCGGACCCGATGCTGCCGTCGTTTACGAATTGCTCGGCGCAATATTCGATTCGTACACCTGCAATCTGGCATCGGTACTCGTAGGAGGCACTTTCATCGATGTTCTGAAACCGGCCCCATCGGCTCACGTCGTAGACAATGACGGTTTCAAAATTCCCGCGTCTCGCTTCAATTCCCGCCTCTTGCTTCAATGTCGGCCAGCAGGCGTTGCAGCCCAGGGCGGCCACCAATCTTTAGACCGCTTTTGCCCGCGTCTTCGTACGTGGCGACAATGTCGTAACCCATAAGTTCAGCGTAGTCGCTGATCGCGTCCTTCTGGTTCTCCATGGAATAAGTCTGGAGGTCTGTCGACCTCCGGACATACTGCGCCGCGCGGATTCTTGGCTTGAACGAGGAAGTCTTGGGAAGGCCTGGATCTTTGCCCATCGTTTTCGCGCCGGCACGAAGTTTCTGCGACAGTTTACTGCGACTGCCTGCCGTTTAGTTACCAATTTGCAGACAGTTTATGTCGAATGGCTGCTCCGGGACTCCGCCATATTTCCGGATTGAAAACCTTATCGTTCAACGAGCGAGAAACTATGTCTTACATCGTGAGACCTACCGCCCCCGTTCCGCCGCAATGCGACCGCACGTGGCCAGCCATAGGGATTTCAGCCCTCAAGGGAGACCTCAAATGAACATTCATAAAGCCATCGCCGCCGTGCTGATGACCGCAGCACTGGCAGGCTGCGCGCAGACTGAAGGCCAGCAGCGGGCTGGAACCGGGGCGCTGATCGGCGGCGCCGGCGGTGCCCTCGTCGGCCAGGCCATCGGCGGCAACACCGAAAGCACGCTAATCGGTGCGGGCGCAGGCGCCTTGCTGGGCGCGGTTGTCGGCAGCTCCACCACTCCACAGCGTCGCGGCGAACAGATGTGCCGCTACCAGGACCGCAGCGGCCGCATCTACACCGCCCCTTGCGACGACCGCTATTACAACGGCGATTACTAAGCGGTTATCGCCGGCCCCGTCTTAACTCAGTCAGCGCCGCTTCGAGGAGCGGCGCAGATCGAATGTCATTTTTTGCCCACTTCTTTGGGCTAGACTGTTCCTCGCGGCGGGTTTTGGGGGAGGTCGATGTGACGAAAAACCTTGCCGCCCTGGAAAGCCA
>NZ_RZRV01000063.1:0-23325 GCF_004023085.1 Mesorhizobium sp. M7A.F.Ca.US.010.02.1.1
CGTTCATCGCTTCACGCAAGCGATCTCCGCGCGCATGTTCGATAGCAAATTCGCACCGGCGCTGGTTCTGGCTCTCAAGGGCGAGAAATTGTGGCTGGCGCCGCTCGGCCTCCTGCTGGCGGCGCCACTGCTTCTGTGGGGCCGCAACAAATCCGATCCGTTTTTCGGCCGATTGCTCGTCATTGTCGGCGCTACGGGATTTGGCTGGCTTTTGTTCCAGGGTTTCGCCATCGGGTTGCACGGCTGGCAGTTCCGCTGGCTGACCAGCCTGTTGGGCGACCTTGACGACCGCCAGTTCGGCATGGGTTACGGCGCCCTGCTGGTCAGCGGCGCCTTTCTGTTCCTGCTCACCCTTGGCATTGCCGCGCGCGGTGCCGTCGGCGGCGACGTATTCGTCGTCAGCTCAATCGGCTTTGTCGTCGCGGTGGTTTCCATCTTCATCTTCATGCCAATTCTGATGATGCTGGCCAACGCCTTGCAGACCGACGACGGGGGTTATTCGCTTGTCGCGTTCCTGGCCAAGTTATTCAGCCCGCGCCTGTGGAGCCTGGCTTGTCTCGCTGGCGGCAGCCGCTGCGGCGTTGCCTGGAACTCGCTGCTGCTCGCTGTACTCGTCGGACTGCTGACCATGTTTCTGGGGCTGGTGTTCGCGCTTGTCGTGACACGCACGGGTTTCCGCTACGGCAAGCTGTTGCGTGCGCTGACCGTGTTGCCGATCATCACGCCGGCCTTTGTCATCGGCCTTGCCATTATCCTGTTGTTCGGACTGTCAGGCGCAGTGACACAGAGCGTTGCCGGCGTCCTCGGCATCCAACCAACACGCTGGGTATACGGACTTCCCGGGCTGCTCATCGCTCAGGTTCTTGCCTTCACCCCGATCGCCTTCCTGGTTCTGATCGGGGTTGTCGAAGGGGTCAGCCCGTCCATGGAAGAAGCTTCACAGACGCTCCGCGCCAACCGCTGGCAGACCTTTTGGACCGTATCCTTGCCGCTAATGAGACCAGGCCTCGCCAACGCGTTTCTGCTCGGCTTCATCGAAAGCATGGCCGACTTCGGCAATCCCTTGGTGCTGAGCGGAAATTATGATGTCCTGTCGACGGAAATCTTCTTCGCCATTGTCGGCGCGCAGAACGATGAGGCCCTTGCGGCAATCCTGGCACTGGTGCTGCTAGGCTTCACACTTGGCGCTTTTTACGCGCAACGCTTCTGGATCGGCAGGCGTTCCTATACCACCGTCACCGGCAAGGGCGATGCCGGCGTCCATCCGCGCCTCCCGGACGGGCTCACACGTGCGCTCTATGTCATCGCCGGCCTGTGGACGGCGTTCACCGTATTGGTCTACGCGGTCATCTTCTACGGCAGCTTTGTCCGGCTGTGGGGGGTCGATCAAAGCTTGACCCTGCAGCATTACAAGAGGGCGTTCTCCGTCGGCTGGAATGAGTTCGGCATTCATTGGTCGGGGTCGGCGTGGAGTTCTTTTTGGACGACGATGGAGATCGCACTGATATCGGCACCCCTGACCGCCGGCATAGGGCTTCTGACAGCCTATCTTCTGGTCCGCCAGAACTTCCGTGGCAAGAATGCCTTCGAATTCGCGACCATGCTGTCTTTCGCGATTCCAGGAACTGTCATCGGCGTCAGCTACATCATAGCCTTCAACGTGCCGCCGATCGAACTGACTGGAACCGGCATCATCCTCGTGCTGTCGTTCATCTTCCGCAACATGCCAGTCGGCGTACGCGCCGGCGTCGCCTCGATGTCGCAGATCGACCGCAGCCTGGATGAATCCTCGCTGACGCTTGGCGCCAACTCCTGGCAGACCTTCACACGCGTCATTCTGCCATTGCTGAAATCGGCAACGCTGGCGGCGCTTGTCTATTCCTTCGTGCGCGCCATGACCGCGATCAGCGCCGTCATCTTCCTTGTCAGCGCGCGTTACGATCTTTCCACCAGCTATATCGTCGGACGTGTCGAGAACAATGAATACGGCATCGCTATCGCCTATTCGACAGTGCTGATCGCCGTCATGCTGGTGGTCATCGGCCTGATGCAACTGGTCGTCGGCAGCCGCAATATCGGCCGGCGCGGTATCCAGAAAGGCGACGGCGGCTGGAGCGTGCGCACCAATGTCAGCCTGCCGGCAACGCCAGGCGGCCACGCGACAAAAGCAGGAGCCGGGTGATGGCCGAAATTCGTGGCAACGCCGCCTCGGTGACCTTCGAGCACGTCACCAAGACGTATCCCGGCGCCAGCACGCCGGCGGTCAACGACATTTCACTTGCGATTGAGGCCGGAAGGCTGGTGACGCTTCTCGGACCTTCCGGTTGCGGCAAGACGACCACGCTGCGTATGATCGCTGGCCTGGAGATGCCATCCAGCGGCCGTATCCTGATCGGCGGCGATGATGTCACCCTGCTGCCGGCCACCGACCGCGACGTATCAATGGTTCTTCAGTCCTACGCACTATTCCCCCATATGACGGTGATGGAAAATGTCTCCTATGGTCTGCGCTTCTCCGGCCATGACAAGAAGGAGGCCGCGTCCCGCGCCCGAGCGGGACTGGAGTTGGTCGGCCTGACCGGTTTCGAGGCGCGCCTGCCCAGCGAACTGTCGGGTGGTCAGCAGCAGCGCGTCGCGGTGGCGCGCGCACTGGTGCTCGAACCGCAAGTTCTGTTGTTCGACGAGCCGCTCTCCAATCTTGACGCCAAGCTGCGCCGGCATGTGCGCGAAGAAATCAGGGAGATCCAGACCAAGCTCGGACTGACTGTGGTCTATGTTACGCACGATCAGGAAGAGGCGCTGGCGGTTTCGGACCGGATTATCGTCATGAACAGGGCGGTGGTCGCGCAGGACGGTACGCCGCGCGAACTATACGATGCGCCGGCCAACGCTTTCGTTGCCGACTTCATCGGTGAAGCCAACATCCTGGATTGCGAGGTGGTTGCGGTGCAAGGCGACGTAGCGGCCGTCCGGCTCGGTACACTTGCCTTGAAACTGCCGGCGCGCGGCCATCCAGCAGGCCCCGCGAAGCTGGCCGTCCGTCCAAGCCGCATCGAGATCGGTCCGGCCGGTGCGCCGCAAACGATCGAGGGCACGCTCGCAAAGGTCACCTATGCCGGCAGCCATCTAGAACTCGTCGTTGCCACGGCGCTTGGAGACGTGTTCGTGTTGTCGCGCAATGTCGATGCGTCGTTTCAGGCGGGCGACAATGTCGGCATCGGCTTTCCGGATCGCGGTCCGGTTCTGATCAAAGCTTGAAGGGTTCGACGCAGAGGTCGCGAACCGGGGCGAACACACCGTTGCCGGCGCAGATCACCAGCGTACCCTTTTCCAAAACGGTTCTCGGGTCCGGCACGATCGTGCCGCCGGCTTCTTCCACCAAAAGCATGCCGGCCAGGCAATCCCAGGCGTTCATGTGCTCTTCGACATAGCCGAGCAATCTGCCGGCAGCGACATAGGCTAGCATCAGCGCACCCGATGCGTTGCGGAAAAACACGCCGCCTTCGTCAATCAGGGAGCGGATGACCGTGACGACATTTTGAATATCGACCCGATTGGAGAAGCCGGTGCCGACCGAACCCTCGGTGAGGCTGGTGGCGGCACTTGCCTTGATCAGCTTGCCGTTGAGAAACGCACCACCGCCCTTGCGGCAATGGAAGGTCTCGCCGGTAGAGGGCTCGTGGATGACGCCGACGACGGTATCACCATCTTTGGCGCAGGCGATGACCACGCACCAGGCCGGAATGCCGCGCACGAAATTCGCAGTGCCGTCGATCGGATCGATCACCCAGACATGCCCGGTAGACCCGGTGATTGAGGCATGTTCCTCGCCGACGACGCCGTCGCCGGGGTAGGCAGCTTTCATCGCCGCGCGGATGAACAGCTCGACCTCGCGGTCGGCCTGCGAAACCATATCCTGATGGCCCTTGCTCTCGATTGTAAGGCTGTCGAGATCGCGGAAATATTTCAGGCCGAGCTCGCCGGCGCGTCGCGCGAGATCGATGGCGAAATGTTCACGCGCATTGTTATCGGATGTCATGAGGTCCTTGGCATGGAAAATGCGACTGAGGCTAATGATGGACTAGGAAGCTTAGCGTTGAAGGCAAGGATGTAAATGACACGCGGCCGCGCGAACAACCCTAAAATTCGCCTTCACGTCGTGAGGATAGGTTGGTGAAAACCAAAATCCTTCTTTCCGAGGTCAGCTCGCCAAGTAGGAAAGACACCGCTTGCGCTCGGCGACGAGCGACGGGACCAGTCAGCGGTGGCGGTCGCGAACCTTAGACGCGCGTCAGCTAGGCGCGAGAGAAGCTTCAAGCGGGTTCCTTCCTCGGGGACTTTCTTACACCTGCCGCCGCCCGGAACTTTCACGAAAACAGACTGGCTGCTTATGGGAGGACGTACTTGGAAGCCGCCGTCCGCTACGAGTCCTAAGTGGGCATCCGGGCAAGGTCGAAGCTGCGAAGGACGGCTCTCTAATCGCAAGCGTTGAATACTGAAGAAGGGCGAGATCGATAAACCGGCACACCCCACGTTCCACCAAGGGTGCGCCGGATTCGAAACGGGAAGATCAGCTTGAGGCGAAGATCGCACATTTCAATGTTTGTGCGCTGTCGCTCAATCGGCTGACAAATCAAACAACACCCCAGTCAATAGAAGGTTGATCACTGCTCCTCTTCTTGCTCCTGCGCGCCGCTGTTCCAGTCGAAAGTTGCCCATTTGGTGCAGGTCGATCGCGCACCAAAGCCACCGCGGTCGCAGGCTTGCGCGCTGTATGTGCCGCTGTCGCCGGGCTCCCGGTCGAACGAATAGCCATTGCCGACTTCGATCTGGTCGCCAGGATTGGTCTTGAAATTGAAGTGGGTGGTTCTCGAAAGCTTGCTGGATAGCGAGATGCGCACCTTGCCACCATAATATTTCACCGAACCGCAAACGCCGTTTATGCATTTGCGCGGAACAGTGGTGCTGCTCGCGTAGGCCGCATTGGGTGCCATCAGAGGTGCCATGAGAGCCGCGATTGTCGAGATGGCGGTGAATGTTCTCGTCAAGTTGCGTAGCATGATCGAATTCCTTCCTTGGGTTCAATTGAGATCCAGGTTCGACCGCTCGGCCTTTGCGGATGTCGGTCCGGCGTTGCGGCTGTGATGTGTTGGGCAACTCAGCGTGAATTCAGCGTGAACAACGATCGTCGCTCCCCAGTGTCTTCGGATGAACCGTCGAGAGATGATTTTCGGTCTTCGCGGCCCGTGCATCCGGATGGCTTTCAAGGGAGGCTGGGCAAGCGACCCGCTTCGACAATGGCCGGCCAGGGCTGCAAGGCCTCGGCGACCTAGAAGCCCGCCGCGCGGGTAGGGGTTTGCGAGGCAATTGAGAGAAGCAGATCAACCGTCACCTTCCAGGGGTGTCGATGCGATCAGCCTTTTAGCCGGTTGGACGCATTCCGGCCCAATTCACGTTGAGATCACGCGGAGCACTGCAAAGCATGCGTCACAAGGGAGGAACCCGACATGACGCTCAACATCAACAAGCCGCTGCGTGTAGCCACAGTCAAAATTCCAGCTCGCGAAACAGCCTCGTCCTTCACGGTGCAGTCTCCGCGCCTCAGTGCTTGGTGCAGCGCATTGACGGCACGGATGTCTGGCCCTGGAGGCGCCTACAATATCGGCAACCTCATTGGTCTCTGTCAGGGGATTACGGCGCAGATTCTCGTATCTGGCAATCCGGACCAACCTCTCTGGACAGGCGTGCCGACCGCCATCAGCCATTATTTGACGGGCAATTTTGCGGCGATCACAATGACCTCGGCGACGGCGATCTTCTTCGCCAGCGGCGAGGTCTACCATCGCGCCTGGAATGAGCGTCTCAATCCCAGGGAAAATCTCAACCGCCTGGGTGATTTCCTGTCCGGCGTTGGTGCCGTTTGCCTTGGCCTGGCCCTGTTTGAACTTGGCCATCCGTTGCTGGCGTTGACATCGGGCCTCCTTCATTCCGTTGGAAAATTCGGCAGTGCTTGCCACCGACCCGGGGTCCAGATCCTCAACTTGTCGGAACACAGACTCGAGCCGTTTCGCATCATGGTCCTTCTCAGCCGGCTGCCGGCCCTGATCGCTGCCGGGACAGGACTCTGTGCCTCGCTGTTCAAATTCGAGGTCGGACAGCCACAGCATTGGTCGACGCCCGCCACCCTTCTCGTTTGTTACCTGCTCTGGTCCTGGGCTGACCTGCTTCTGTTCCGATCGAGCCAACCTCGCGCAGACGGCGATCATTCCGCCGGCTGATCAAAGCTTCGCTATTCCAACTTCATTTGGAGAGACACCATGTTTGGATCATCATGCGACAATTCCGCAGAACAGATCGGCCAATCCTATCCCCTGCAGCGACGCATCGGCACGATCTGCGTTTTCGGCGGCGCCATGCTTGGCAACGATCCCGACCACGCCCGTTGCGCCACCGTCCTTGGCGCGGCGATTGCCGCTGCGGGTATTCGCCTGGTCTATGGCGGAGGCTGTGATGGCCTGATGGGTCAGGTGGCCATTGCCGCAGCAGAAGCGGGTGGAACCGTGGTCGCGATCACCCCGCAGTTCCTGATCGAGCGGATGAGGATGCTGTCATCGGGATGTCAGACGATTTCAGTTCCCGACATGAGTGTCCGCAAGCAGCTCTGTAGCAGCAAGACTTGGCCTCGAGCGGGCGTTGGCCACCGTGTCGGCCCTGCAGAGCGTTGGCCTCCCCGCTGCAGTGATGTCGGCCGGCGGGCAAGTGGTTGCGACGAACGGACTGTTCGAGGCGCTGCCGTCAATTTTCATGCCGCTGGCGTACAACCGTTTGGCAATCGCGGATCCGAAAGCCGATATCCTGTTCCAGGAGTCCGTCAGAAGCACTTCGGCGGCTACCGCCCCAATCGTCAGATCTATTCCGGTTCGTCAGAGGATCGATCGAGATGCTGTCGTCCTGCATGTGATGCCGGTTCGGCGATCGGCAAGGGACATATTCGCCGGTGCGAACATCCTTGTCATTGCGGCGACGATCAGCACAGCCAACAAGAAGACCTCTCCACAAATTCTAAGCGCGCTTTTCGATCTGTCTCCGTCCGAGGCAAGGCTTGCCGGATCACTTGCATCAGGCCTTACGCTAAAGGCAGCCGCAGTTGAGCTCGGAATCACAGTCAAAACGGCGCGAACCTATCTTGAGCGCGTGTTCCGGAAAACTGGTACGAGCCGTCAAGGCGAACTCGTCGCCTTGCTTAGTGGGACGGCTCCGCTGGCACCGTTTGTCCCTGCGCCCAAGCCGTAATGTGGATCCGACTTATTATGTCCATCACCGCCGGCTTCGGCATTGAGAAGGAGGCGCGTCGCTTAATCGACAGATACCCGGTAGTCGAGAGCGGTCAGACGCTTCAAAGTCAGCGGAAACTGTGGTGCAACGCAGCAACGACTGCACGTCCTTCGTTCAGCGTGGCTTCGATCATCGACTGAAGATGGTGGTCGCGCCGCGCGTGCCGACATAGCCTGATCGGACCAGCTCGACGAATGCGTCGCTGCGCAGATAATGGCCATCGAGCTCGGCATGGCCGACGTGAAGGCCGCCCCGGCTCCCGCGCGTGCCGCCATTGCCAGCATATGGTCGAGATGGCCAAAGAGCTTTGCAGCCTCGGCTACGAGGGAGGCTATGACGCCGTCCGCCGATACGCGAAGAGCTTCGATTTTGGAGATGCCATGTTCCTTGCCTCCACTGAGGTAGATATGGCAAAGATCGATAAACTCGTCAAGTTCGTAAAGCCACGTGATCAGCCTGTCGGACGTTGGCAGGTCTTCCACCATGCGCATGGGGCGTTGACGGAAACCAATGCCGTATCTGATCAGCTTGTTCGTCCAAGTGGCAAGTTTGCGGCAAAGCCGTTCGACGCATCCAACTCGAGGCCACATTTTGGACGTTGTTGGACAAGATCGCCCGTGGGCAAGGGAAAAAGGCGTCGAAATTCCTCTCGACGCTTACGACGAAGCGCTGGAGATCAACGGCCATATCCCGAACTTTGCCTCGATCCTGCGCACCACATGCGCGCTCTATCTGCGCGACAGACAACCACCCTCGGAATTCACGAACAACGCAGCCTGACCCACGTGCATTTTGTCAAAACGCCCAGGTACCGGAATCCCGTGTAGCAGCCACCTGCTACCAGCAGCCTGAATTTTGGCGCTATGATACTGAATGGCGAACTTGACAGAGACGGTGTAGAGTTCAAGTCAAAACAAGATGAGCCGTACGAACGGCAACGCCGAGCGGATCTGGGAGGATTCATGGTTGAGATTATCTCCAAGCGGGATGGCCCGCGACGCGAGGATGTTCAGATCAAAAGGCTGATCGAGCAGAACCGATCAACCATAGTCCAACTGGCCGACCAGATCAGCGGCGGCGGCTATTCGGCTTCCAGGCAGCCACGCCAGCAACCGAAGGCGGAAGGCCTGATTATCCATGTCGGCGTCAGCGCGGCAACAGCCGCCGAAGCGACGAGCCCGTCCGTCCGCGTCACAATGAACGGCCGTGTGATCTCCAAAGATCAGAACACCGGTCGCCAGCTTCACCATATCGGCGATGTCCGCAACCGGGATGGCAAGCAGATTTTCGTCCTGGCAACGAAGCAAAACGGCTTTTTCTCACCTGTCGACGAAACCGTCGCCGGGGCGCTTGCCGAACTGGACGGAGCCCACCTGACTGCAACCTATAGCGAAGACCAGCTTGCTGCCGAAATCGGCGCGAAACTCGGCATCGACTGACCACCGGCACTCGGGCGTCGCTGAGCACGCCCAATCCGCGAAGCATACAGAAATGGCATACCTCAAAGGTACTGTGATGACTGAATGAGACACGCGAACGGCCCCGATCAGATGAAGACCGATGCTCTTCCGGCGCGTGCGTCGATGGCCAACGGACAGTTGGTTTTGGACAACATCGACTATGACGAGAGCGCCACCATGCGCGCTTGGGAAAGTTTTCTTTCCGACGAGCCGACATCCGCCCGCGATCCGGTCCATGTCCGCTCGCTGATCCACGATTCCTGGTACCGCAGCGCAACCGGCGGCATCAACGCGCAAGGCATCGAAGCGCCGCTGAGCAGCGATCATGACGAGATCGAATATCTGACCCGTGCCAACGCCGAGCTGCTTTCGGCGGCGCGGCGATCGTTTGCGTCCCTTGGCCAGTTGCTGGAAGGGACGGGAGCGATGCTGGTGCTCGCCGACAGTGATGGCGTGCTGATCGACGCGATCGGCGACAAGAAGACCTTGCATGACGGCATGGACATTCATCTGGGCATCGGCGGCAAATGGAACGAGGACGCCGTCGGCACCAACGGCATCGGCACGGCGCTGTGGACTGGCGAACCGATTTTCGTCCACGCCGCCGAACATTTCTGCGCCGGCATCAAATCCTGGACCTGCGCCGGTGCGCCGATCCGCGATCCTCTGGACGGTAAGATCATCGGCGTCGTCGACCTGTCAGGCTATTCGCCGATCTTCCGGCCGCACAACACGGCGCTCGTCGCTGCCACCGCCAGACAAATCGAAAAGGCACTCGCCGAACAGCAGCAGGAGCAGCGCACGCGCCTGCTCGAAGCCTTCATTTCCTCGGCACCCAGCTACCGCCGGAAAGACGGGTTGGTGATCGTCGATCATCGTGGCCGCGCGATTTTCTGCAACAACGTGCCCAACGGCGACACCACGGAGATGATGGACGGCCCGATGGAACCGGGGCGTGGTCGTTGGCTTATGAACCTGCCGGCCTCCGGCTCCGACACCGATCTCGCCAACGCACTGCCGGCGCATCTGCGATCCTGCCATGTCACGCCGCTGAAGCTTGATGGCGATCTTCGTGGCGCGGCTCTGGTGTTTCCCTCGGTGCCGGCCGTCTCGAGCATGACGGTGATCCGCCGGGAGGAGAACAAGCACATGCGGACAGCCGCGGCGATGATCGTCGGCGAAAGCGAAAAATTGCTGGCTGCCGTCGATGTCGCCTCCCGGGTGGCCGGGTCGAAGGGTGTCACCTCGTTGCTGATAGAAGGCGAGACGGGTGTCGGAAAAGAGTTGTTTGCACGGCTTGTCCATGCCGGCAGCCGGCGCACCGAAAACGACCCCTTCATCGCCATGAACTGCGGTGCAATCACCAAGGAGCTGTTCGGCAGCGAGTTGTTCGGCCACGTCGCCGGCGCCTTCACCGGAGCTTCGCGTGACGGCAAGCCGGGGATCTTCGAACTCGCCAACGGCGGCGTGCTCAGTCTTGACGAAATCGGCGAGTTGCCGCTCGAAATCCAGCCCTTCCTGTTGCGTGTCCTCGAGGAGCGTGTGGTACATCGCATCGGCGACTCGCGAGGCCGGCCGGTGGACGTGCGACTGGTCGCCTCGACCAATCGCGACCTCAAGCAGGAAGTCGCGGCAGGTCGCTTCCGCAGCGATCTCTACTACCGCATTGGTGCGGTCTCGATCCATGTTCCGGCTTTGCGCGACCGCGGCGACGACGTGCTGTTGCTGATCGAGCATTTCAACCGTCAGACCGCAAAATTGGCTGGCAATGATCCCTTGGAGTTTTCAAACGACGCGCTCGATGCGCTGCTTGCCTATCGCTGGCCGGGAAATGTGCGGGAACTGAAGAACCTGGTCGAACGCCTTCATATACTGGCGCGCGGCAGCACGATCGACCAGCAGGATCTTCCCGGCGAAATCAGATCGGGCGACCGCAACATCATAGCCATGCACGGCGACCATCCCGCAGCCATGCTCGAAGCACCCGTATGTACATTCGAGGATGCGGAACGCCAGGCGATCAAGAATGCACTTGCCGCGGAGAGCGGCAATCTCAGCAAGGTTGCGCTCAGGCTCGGCATTTCGCGGCCGACGCTCTATCGCAAGCTCGGCCAATACGGGATCCGGCGCGGCTTCCTTTAGGTGCAGCTCCTTTCACCTCAGCAACAAAAAACCCCGCGGCATTCGCGCCGCGGGGCTGGGAAAATTCGTCGACCGAGATTGCCTTCAGGCGGCGGCCGCGGAAATAATCAGGCCTTTACGACAGCACCGGTCACTTTCTCCGAGACGTAGCCGAGGATGTTGCCGATGATCAGCGAGACGACCACAGCGGCCGCGACCCTGGTGATGGCGCCGATGCCCTCGCCATAGGCGGCGGCACCAAGCAGAAAAAGCGCGGCAGTCGTTGCATAGCCATAAACCGCTGACGGAATGGCGCTCAGCAATGGCAACTTGGCGGCGAGGATCAGGACTATGATTGAAATACCCACGCAAACGCCGGCCATGATCGCGGTAACACCAATAGACATCAGTGCTATTAGTGCGCCGGCGGCGCAGACCGTTCCCCATAGGTTTGCAACCGCCGAACTCTTGAAACCGGCTTCCTTGCCGCCACAGTGATAGAAACTTCCCCAGCCGACAAATACCGCCCAGATCAGCAAATAGGGGTTGCCGATGGTGATCGCTACCCACGTTGCAATGCCGCCCATAATGCCGATGACGACGGCCAATCCTGTGATAAGATCCATGTTGTCCTCCCGTTTTCCCAAAGCTCGAAGCGAAGAATCTCGATTCGGGATCGCGCTTCGCTGACATCCCGACACGGAAAACGCCATGGCATCAGCCACAGGGTTCAGGAAGCTTGCCGGGTCCGGCAAGCAATCAGGCAGGCTGAGCCGCCGGTTCGCTCGCCCCGACCCCGGCGCGCAATGCCAGTCCGGCAGCGGCCGCGCCAAGGCACGGCGCCACGATATAGAGCCAGAGTTGCGACAGTGCAGCTCCGCCGGCAAACAACGCCGGGCCGAGCGAGCGGGCCGGATTGACCGATGATCCGGAGACGGCAATGCCGGCGAGATGGATCATGACCAGCGTCAGTCCGGTCGCCAGGCCGGCCAGGGGTCCCGCACCGCCTTCGGCCGTGGCGCGAAGGATGACGAGTAGAAACAGGAACGTGGCGATCGCCTCGAACAGGAAGGCCGACGTTGCGGAATAGGCCGACCAGCCGTTCTGGGCGAAGCCATTCGTCGCCACGTCGTAGCCGCCGCCTTTACCTTGCACGATCACGTAGAGCACCGCTGACGCAACGATCGCACCGACGCACTGCGCAAAGACATAGCCGATAAGGTCGTTTGCTTTCATTCGACCTGAGACGAAGAAGCCAAGGCTTACCGCCGGATTGAGATGGGCGCCCGAAATAGGTCCGACCGAATAGGCCATCGCCACCACCGACAGGCCGAAGGCCATGGCGACGCCCAGCAGGCCGACCTCGGAGCGCATGAATAGGACTGTCGCGCAGCCAAAGAAGACCAACGCGAAGGTTCCGATGAATTCACAGATGTACTTGTTCATTTCTTCCTCTCCTTGCAGATGACGGGACGGGAGCCGATGCGGTCGTTCGATGCGGATCCGGTCCAGATGCTTTAGGGCACGATGACGCCGCGGCCGGTGAACCGGCGGTTTTTGAAATCGTCGAGGGCGGTGTTGATGCTGGCGAGATTGTATTCGGTGTAGTGCATCTTCACTTTGCCGTCGGCGTTGAGCTCCATCAGTTCGACAAGCTCGGTAAAATTGCCGACCAGGCTGCCGCCAATGTTGATCTCCTCAATGACGAGATGCGCTGTCGGCACGTTGATGTTGCCGCCATAGCCGACGACGAACAGTTGCCCGCCCTTGCGTACCATCTTCCAGCAGATGTTCTCGACACCGAGTTCGCCGACGAAGTCGATCACCACATGCGCACCACCACCGGTGATCTGAGCGACCTCCTCGACGACGTTTGGCCCGCCATCGAGCACGAAGTCGGCGCCCAGATCCCTGGCCAGCACTTGCGCCGCCGGCTCGCGGTCGACGGCGATGATGCGGCAGCCCGAGATCGCGTGCAGCGATTGCAGTGCGATATGGCCAAGCCCGCCTATGCCGAGCAGCACGCAATAACTGCCTGGCCGCAGCAGCTTGGCGGCGCGTTTGGCGGCGCGGTAAGCAGTGATGCCGGCATCGGCCAGCGGCGCCACCTCGATCGGCGTGATGTTGGCGTTCAGCTTGATCAGCGAACGCTCGCTGGTGATGAAATACTCGGCGAAGCCGCCATTCATGCCAAGGCCGGGGAATTGGCCGTTGTCGCAATACATGTCCTCGCCATGGCGGCAGTTGAGGCAGATGCCGCATGAGCGGAAGGGATGGCAGATCACGGCGTCGCCGCGCTTGACCGATTTGACGCCGCTGCCGACTTCCTCGACCCAACCGGCATTCTCGTGGCCCATTATGTAAGGCAATAGTGTGCCTTCGGGATCCATGGTCGGCTTCCACACCCCCTCGATGATGTGCAGGTCGGTGCGGCAGAGGCCGGCAGCACCCACCCGCACGATCACTTCGTCAGGCGCGGTGATCGTCGGCGCCTTGACCTCCTCGATCTTGAGCTGGACATTCATCTTCGGGTCGTACTCGTAAAGTCTGGCAGCTTTCATGGCTGTGTCCTTTCAACGTCGAAATCGTTCCGTCGGAATTGTTGCCTCAGGCGCGGCCGAGTTTTTCGGAGCCGCCGCCTCGTGCCGGGCCGGCCGTCGGATCCTCGTCCTCGGCAAGATCGCCAATCAGCGTTTCGGTGGTCAGGATCAGGGTCGCCACCGAAGCCGCGTTGGCGAGCGCCGTGTAGGTGACGCGGACGGGGTCGATGATGCCTGCCTCGAACATGTTCTGATACGTGCCGGTCGATGCGTTGTAACCGTAGCCGCCATTGATGCGGGTGACCTCGGTCACCACCGCTTCGGGATCGGCGCCGGCGTTGGCGGCGATGCGCCACAGCGGCCGCGACAGAACCGAGCGTACCAGGCGCACGCCCTCGGCGACATCGCCCTCGACGCCAGCCGCAGCCTTGTCGAGCAGCGGAGCGATCTGGGCGAGCGCCGAGCCGCCGCCAGCGACGACGCCCTCCTCGGATGCGGCGCGCACCGCATTCAAGGAATCCTCGATCAGCTGGATGGTCCGCTTCTGCTCGACCGGTGTAACGCCACCGGCATAGAGGATCGCGGTGCCGCCGGAGAGCTTGGCCAGGCGTTCGCGCAGCTTGTCCTGATCGATGTTCGGCGGCGAAGCTTCATATTGCCGCTGCACCTGGGCGCGACGCGAGGCGATTGACGCATGGTCGCCGCCGCCACGAATGATGGAGGTGTAGGACGCGCTGGTCTTCACCCGGTCGGCCGTGCCGAGATCCTCGGCGGTGACATCCTCCAGCCGGCCGCCGAGATCGCGCGCGATCACCTTGCCGCCGGTGATGATGGCCAGATCCTCCATCATCGCCTTGCGCCAATGGCCATATTCCGGCGGATGGACAACGAGGTATCTTCCCGGCCCCTGCTTGCCGAGCAGTGTCACCACCACTTCCGGCGACATTTCCTCGGAGACGATCAGCAGTGGCCGGCCATCCTCCTCGGCAATGCGGCGAACCGCATCGAGCTGCCCGGGCTCCTTGATCTTGAGATCGGTCATCAGGATGTAGGGCCGTTCGAGCACGGCCTCCATCTTTTCCTGATCAGTTACCATGTGATGCGAGAGATAGCCGCGTTCGAAGGACATGCCCTCGACGACATCGAGCGTGGTCTCGGTGGTGACGCTGAAGTCGGTGGTGATTACGCCTTCGGCGCCCACCCGTTGATGGGCTTCCGCCACCAGCGCGCCAAGCTTGGTGTTGGTCGCGGCGATGTTGGCGACCGACGCCAGGATGCCGTTGCCCTTGGCCGGCTTGGCCGAGGCCTTGAGTGCCGCCACCACCGCCGCCACGGCAAGGTCGATGCCCTTGCACAGATCGACGGACTTCACGCCGCGCTCATTCGCCTCGACACCGCCCTGGATCAGCGCGTTGGCGAGCACGATAGCCGTCGTGGTGCCGTCGCCGGCGATCTCGTTGGTCTGCATCGACACTTCACGCACGACTTGCGCGCCCATGTTTTCGAAACGGTCGTGCAGCTCGATCTCGGAGGCGATGCTGACACCGTCGCGAGTCACCATCGGCGTGCCGATCGGCCGGTCGATCATGGCGTTCATGCCTTTGGGGCCGAGCGTCGGCTCGACGGCGGCTGCAAGCCTGAAAACGCCACGGGCGAGAGCCCGGCGAGCCTCGGAATTGTGAAGCATTATTTTGGGCATGATTCCTCCTTCCGCCTTACGGGCGGGTTGTTGGTTGGGGGCCTCGTGCGAGGGAGGCCGTTGCTGTCAGCGCTGCTTCAGGCGGCCGGTGCCGTCCCAGGCGGCACGCGATCCAGAATGAAATCGACCAGCGTCGGTTCGCCGTCGATCACATCCAGTTCCTTGTATCTGGTCTGCTTGAGTCCACGGCACAGCGCGCCGTTGAACTCCATGTTGATGCGCACACCGCGCAGTTCGGCGAGATGGGCGCTGAGTGCACCGGGCGGGATGCGCTGCCCTCCCCAGGTCACGAAGACGGGATGGTCCGCCCGGCGGTCGGGAAACCGCTCGAGTAGCGCCGCCCGGTATCGCGGCTTCTGTTTGGCCGCCTCGCCCGGCTCGAACCGCGCGACATCGTAGGCCGGCAGGTCCATGCCGAGGATTTCGCGATCCGTCAGGCCATGCGCCTTGAGGCCGCGCAAGACCGCCTCCTGGCGCCGCTTGAAGGCTTTCATCGCAAAGGTTGCACGCAAGCCGCCGAGATCCTGATCCTCGGCAAGCAGGGCGAAGATGTCGCCGAAGCTCTTGCCTTCTTCCATACCGCGATTGACCTCGTCGGCGAACATGTGGTCGTGCAGCTTGACGCGATAGGCCGGCTTCCAGGAGAGCTGGTCGAGCGCCTTGCGCACCCCGTCCAGCATCAGGAACGCAAAGTTTGGCGAGCACCAGTAGGTTGGCAGGCGGAAGTCGATTTCCACGCTGCCATCGCCTGTCACCTGCGCCCGCTCGATGAAGCCCATCTCGGTGACAGGTTCGTCGAGTTCGGGGTCGTTGACTTCAGCAAGACGCCGCCAGAGTTCCTTCTGGCAGTCGCCGGAAACGCTGGCGGTTGCCATGGCCCCTACTCCGCCGCGATGCTGAAGGGCGAACCGGCGAGCGCCTTCTTCTTGGCTTCGATGTCGATGTTGTAGAGACGCGCGGCGTTGAGGCCGAGGATCTTCTCCTTGATCTCGTCGGTCAGCTGCACACCACGTTCTGCTGCGATATCCTCGGGGATCTGATAGGCCCAGAATTTCTCGACCAGCCAGCGCGGCGTCCAGATCGCGTAATCGGAGCCGAACAGGATCTTCTCCGGGCCGAGCCAGAACAAAAGCTCGGCGATCACCTCGCCGAAATAGCGAGGGCGCGCATGGATGAATGGCAGCGCCACCGCCAAGCCCCCATAGACATTGGTTTCCTGCGTCGCGATCCAGCAGAAATCGTCGAGGCGCGGCAGGCCGCAATGCTCGATGATCCAGTTGAGGCCCTGGAAATCCGTCGCCGCGTGATCGACGTCATGGACGTCGAACGCATCCTTCGAGAGCGGCAGGATCGTCGGGCCCTTGTGGACGTGGATGTTCTTGATGCCGAGCCTGTCGCAGAGTTCGAAGCACTTGTAGGCATCGGGATCGGTGAGCTTCCAGCCCTTGGAGGCGCCATTCCATTCGGCCGTGTACATCTTAACGCCCTTGACGTCGTAGGTCTCCTTGAGGAAGTGGATGTATTCCAGCGCCTTCTCGCCGTCGCGCGGATCGAAGGCGCCGTTGACGATGAACCGCTCCGGATAGAGCTTGGCCACCTCCGCGTTGCGCTCGATCGTATTGAAGCCGTTCTTGTAGAAGTCCTTGAGATAGGTCGACTGGACGATCGCCACATCATCGGGACCATCGATGAACAGGTCGCGATAGAGATCGTCGGCGCTGTATTTCTCGAACTTGCTCTTCTCCCACAGCTGCTCCTTCGGGCTCAAGCCCGTGTGATAGGCGTAGAAGCATTCGATGAACTGCTTGCCGTGGATATTCTTCTGGTTTTCCGGGCTGCCGTCCCAGAAATGGGTGTGGCCGTCGACCACAAAAATGTCCTTGCCTTCCGGTGTTCTGTACATGGTTGCCTCCGCAGCAATCGCGTTGATCGGTTTCCG
The DNA here is from genome assembly GCF_004023085.1 of Mesorhizobium sp. M7A.F.Ca.US.010.02.1.1. Lineage (NCBI taxonomy): Bacteria > Pseudomonadati > Pseudomonadota > Alphaproteobacteria > Hyphomicrobiales > Phyllobacteriaceae > Mesorhizobium > Mesorhizobium sp. M7A.F.Ca.US.010.02.1.1. The sequence continues at coordinate 17,095 of NZ_RZRV01000063.1, forward strand.
CGCGCCGCACTCGGCGGCGCGCCAGCTTAGTTTGGGCGGCTATTCGATGTACTCGAACATCTCGTCCATGTTGCCGAACAGGATCACGGTGTTGTCGTCGATGCGTACCATCCGCCCGTAATGGGTGGAGCTGTTGACCTCGAAGGTTTCCGCCGTCATCTCTCGGCCGAGATATTCGCTGATCTCGTCCATCTTGAAGATCAGCTTGCCGTCGCCGTCGATGCGGATCATCGCCGGTTGATAGGTGACGGTTACGTTCGGTTTCAGGCCCATGAATTCGGCGATGGCCCTGGCCTCGACCGAGTCGTTCATGGTGACGCCGCACTGATGCGAAATCGTCTGTTCGAAGGTGATGTCCTTCATCGCCTTGAAGATGTTGGAATGCGTTGCGTCGCGTGCAGATAGTGACATGACGATTTCTCCTGTTTCAGCGCTTGAGGCCGAGTTCGCCGAGGATCTGGCCAATCCGCTCTTCGGATTTGGCCCGAACGTCGGTGAACGCGACCGGCTTGGAATGCGGCATCGACCAGATCGGCTGCAGGCCGGCGGCTGCCTTGTCGGCGAGTGCGCCGTGCTTCTTGACCCAGCCCTGGAAGAGCTTCTTGTTGGCGCCGCCATGCTTCTCGTCATTGGCGAGCAGATGCATGAGGTCGATCGTGTTGGCGAGGTTGCGCTCATAGTCGGCCTCGGCGGCCGAAATCACCGCCGGCGTGATGAAGTCATGGTTGGCGGCGGCGATCTGCATCAGGAAGCCGGAGCGGAACACTTCGCCCACCAGCGGCTCGAAGACGATGTTGATGGCGAAATACTGCTCGAGATAGTCGGTCGCGCCCATGATGGTCTCGACCGCTTCGCGCGTGCCTTGCCAGTTCTTGTCCTCGAGCCAGGCCTTCTTGCCGAGTTCGTCGTCCCAATCAGGCAAGTCCATGCCGATCTCGGCGAGGTAGAGGGTGACGTCCTGGGCAAGCCTCAGCTTGTAGGACGAGTTGGTCAGCGTCGCATTGTTGATCATCTGGGTGTAGCCGTAACGCTGCGCCTGCATCAGCGAGGTGCCGAGCCCGAATTCGGCGTGCTTCCAGGCGCCGAGCTGCGTCTGCAGGATCTTGACCCAGGCCTTGTCGAAGGTCTTCGGGGTGCCCGATTTGCGCGCATTGTTGATGACGCTCTGCACCATGGTCTCGATCTTCGACTGGCGCTGGTAGTGGGTGCGCTCCCACTCCTGGTCGGGAGCGCGGAAGGCATGCCAGTTGGAGCTCTGCGCGGCGGTGTTCTGCTTGACATAGGCGCCCTTGCCATCGGCGAAGGAGATGATCCAGTCCTGGATCAGATAGCGTTCCGGGTCGGGTTGAACGTCGACCGTCATGTCCTCGTAGTGGGTGGCGCGCTGGCCTTTCGGGTCGAAGTACCGGTATTTCCGGCTGTCGGAGTCGGCGAAGATGGCCGCGCCGGCGGCTCCTGATCCGACTGAACTCGAGGTTGCAGGCATAGTCTCTCTCCCTTGTTGCAGTTGTGGTTGGCTGTGCGTCGGCCGCCCCTCAATGGGCAGGCGTTGCACCTGCCGATGTGGTGAACTTGTCGAAGAAGATCCGCTCGGTTTCGAAGCCGTTCATGAACAGGACCGGCTGCAGCGCATCGATCATCGGCGGTGGGCCACAGGCATGGACATCGCCCTGCCCGTCGACCGCCAGTTGCTTGAGCACGGCGTCAACGCTCTGGTGCACGAAACCGCGTTCGCCTTGCCAATCGGCGTCGTCATTGGCGTGCGACAGCACGGGAATGAAGGTGACGTCCGAATGATTGCCGACCAGCTCGGCGATCCTGTCGAGATAGAACAGGTCGTTGCGGGTGCGGGCGCCGTAGAAGAAATAGACCGGACGTTTCTCGCCGCTCTTCAGATGGTCGTTGAGGATCGACCAGATCGGCGACATGCCAGAGCCGGCGCCGACCAGGATCAGGGGTCCTTGTCGTTCGTCGCGGCGGAAACAGGTCCCGTAGGGTCCGACGACGGTGACTTCGGCTCCGGCTCTGATGCCTCCGGAATCGAGCTCTCCCGAGAACTTTCCCTCAGGGTATTTTTTGATGATGAAGGAGAGTTTTTCGGTTTGGTCCGGCGTATTTGCCATGGAGAACGAGCGCGTAATCGTCTCCCCTTTTTGCGTGGTAACCGTGATGTCGACATATTGCCCCGCCCAGAACTTCATTGGGGAGCCGAGTTCGATCTCGATGCCGCGAATGTCATGGGTCAGCTGCTCGATGCGAGCAATCCGGCCCTTGTACGTTTTCACGGCGATCGCTTTCGCCAAAATCTCCTCGTCGTAGTTGAGAAGCTCGACTTCCAGGTCGGAGAAGGCGATGCAGCGGCACAACAGGATGTGCCCACTCTCCTTCTCCATGTCGTTCAGCGCGAAGGTCGAGTATTTGAGCATGTCGACTTCGCCTTCGAGCAACACGCTTTTGCAGGCCGAGCATTGCCCTTCCTTGCAGCCGTGTGGTAGGGCGATGCCCTGGCGGAACGCGGCGTTGAGCACCGTTTCGCCATGCTCGACGTCGAATTCGACGCCGACCGGGCTGAGCCTGACCGTGTGGGTTTCCGACATACGGACCTCCAGTGAAAGGAAGGGGCGGGACCAACCCGCCCCCCTTTGGCCTGATCAGTTGCAGGGGTTAATGGTGAAGCCCTTGGCGTATTCCGCCAGGTGCTTCTCGCGGTCCGCGGGCGACATGGCACGCAGGGCGTTGAGCGGCGATCCGAGCGTGTTGCCGCGCACGTCGTCGAGCGTCCACATGTCCTTGTCGTCGAAGCGCAGATGCGGCTGCGGAACCAACGTCTTGCCGTCGGAACGGACGAAGTTCAGGTCCTTGATCGCATCGGCCAGATCCCAGCCGTCATAGAGCGTCTCCCACTCGCGCTTGCCGCTGAAGCGGCCCATCGCGGGCGTCGGCCGGCCCTGATACTCGTCGGCGAAGGCGACCGTTGCGGTCCACTTGTCGAGTTCGTGGGCGAAGGTATGCAGCTGACCGTCGATCTCGCCGACCACCATGTCCTCGCGGATCAGGCAGGGCACGAGGCAGGACCAGCAGCGATGCGGATAGACGTAGCCCACGTCGCTGTTGAACAGCAGCACCTTCTCGCCCTTGTGGCTGAGCTTGGCATACCATTTCCAGAAGTCGCCGAACTCGGCATACCAGCCTGGATATTTGTGCTCGAACCACTCGAAGTCCTTGTCGGTCTGGGCTTCGATGCGCCAGAAATTGACCGGCCAGCCGACCGCGAAGAACTGCCCGACCTTGTGGACATAGTTCTTCTTGGTGATGCGTTCCCAGGCTGCCTGGACGTCGTCGTGATGGACCTTGATGCCGTATTTTTCGAGCGGCAGCATGTAGGTGCGATAGTAGTCCTCATAGATCCAGCGGTGCCACATTTCCGCATAGGACTCCTTGTTCTTGTCGCGGTTGGTGGTGCCGTATTCGATGAAGGTGCCGATGGCGGCATCGACGATGGCGTGGTTCTGCCAGAAGGCGTAGCGCAGGTCGCGCTCGAGCAAGAGGTGGTTTTCCGGCTCCTTGAGCGCCGCCATCAGCAGCGAGTGGCCATTGCCGATATGCCGGCTCTCGTCGGACTGCACCGACAGGAACACGGTCGGCAATGCGTAGTCGCCGTTGCGGGCAGCCTCCGAGGGCATGGCGACAAACAGCGTGTTGGTGAAGGCGGTTTCGGCCACCACGGTCAGGTACATGCAGGCGGCGGTCATGGTGTCGCCGGTAATGAAGCCTTCGGCGAACTGCCGGCCGATGGTCGTGGCGTAGCATTTTCCGAAGGCTTCCTCGGTGATGTCGAAGCCGGCCGGATCGATATAGTTCTCCATGTACCATTTCTTCAAATTCATCTGGATCGTGGAGTGACGAAACTCGTCGATCATCTGCATGGTGAAGCCGGTTCTGAGTTCCTCGCCGGGCGCGATACGGGCGACCATCGCCATCGAGCGGGCAGCCGAGATTTCCGGAAAAGGAATGATGGCCAAGAAGAGCTTCATCCACTCGACCCAGCGCGGTTCGACGTTGCGGAACATGTCGCCGCGCAGCGCCGCATCGAGCGCACCGTAGACCCGGTTGTCCTTTTCTTCCTGCATCGGGAAATACGACCGCAGGACCTGCTTCATCGGGTCGCGCGGCGTCTTGTTGATCTTGTAGTCGGTCGGAAACGTCATCGCTTCCTGGACGTAGGAAGGATTCCAGCCGAGATCGGCAATCTTCTTGGTCGCCTCGCCGACGGAGATTCCGCGTTGTGAGGTAATCTTGTTGAGCGTCAGAGACGTCATGGTCATAAGCCTCCACCAGGTTTGAGCCGCAGGTCCCTTGACCCCGGCATGAAGCGGCACACAGCACCGCCAGTGAGAGTGCGAGCGGCACGACAAAGGGTTGCGCATCGAGGCGCGACTCATGGTCAGGCCGTTCAAGTGGATCGCGGCAAAGGTTCTTGAGGTGTTTTGGCAGAGACCCGCGGCGCCAACCGCATATGCGATGGGCGTATCGAAGCGGTCTCTGCTTCCTCCGTTCCTTCGTTCTTTTGGCACCGCGTCAGAAATGCGATGGGCTTCTTGTGGAAAGGTACAAAGCAAGCGCCGTGCCAGTTTGAAAAGAGCGCCCATGGCTGTGACTCAAAACAAAATCGCCGCCCTTGCCACACTAAGCGGGTGGCCAACTGTAACGTTCTTTTACAATCGTAACATACGCTTGTAATATTTATGATCTATTCGCAGGTGCAATATGGTTAGTTAGCACATGCAACAAAACCGAGAACAAATATCATCTATTCAATTCTACGTCTTTCTCTACTATTTGAAGGCGACGCTCATAGACGGGCCTCGCGCTGGAGAGAGACAATGCCGAGCGATAGAGACAGTCGGGGGCCGCCCGAGCCAATGTCCCGCCAGCCCGACGGCGTCACCGGCGATCTTGTCAGGCTGATGCCTCGCGATCTGGTCTTTGTCATGCGCTTCATGGGCGAGAGCCAACATCGCCTACAGAGCCACTTCCAGGACTTCATCCGGGCCGAGCTTGCCGCCGGCGGCGTCACCACGGAAACGCATCCGATGATCCATCTGTTCATCGAAAACCACGCGATCCTGTTGCGGGACTTCGTGTTTTCCGGGGTTTCGCTGACGCGCCAGTTCCGCGTCGACGAGATTGAGCGCCTGACCGGCGACACGACATCCATGATCCGCGTCGACATCTGGGATCAACTCAAGAGCCACATCGAAACGGCCGAAAGACAGTTCCAGTCGCAGGCCGGCACGTTGCCAAAATTGCTGTCGGCCTTCGAAAAGCCGCCCAAGCCTTTGGGGAGCGAAAAATGACAGGTGGGCCCGATATCGCCAGGCGTGACGCGCTGCTCGCCCGCCGGCTCGATCTGGTCGCTAATGTCTCCGCGCTCACCGCCGAGGCGCTGCGGCTCAATCAGAAACGCGCCGGCATCGAGATGGATGTGCTGCGCCTCGAGCTGGAAATCGGCAGAAGCGGCGCCAGCGAGCAACTGGTGCGGGACTTGCATGAGGCAGAGCAGAGCGCGGCGGCGGTCATGCAGACATCCGCGGCGTGCGAGGACCGCATCATAGCTGCGGAAGGTGAAGTCGAGGACGTTGATCGCCGGCTTGCCGCGACAGCGAACAAGGATTGACGGGAGAGACAGTATGAACCAGCAGACGATGCAGAACCTGACCTTGTTCGACCTTCTGGCGCGGAGTTGGCGTCGCCCGTCGGGGATCGCCGATCTGCGCTTCAGCACCGATGGTTCGGCTGTTGCCTTCACCTGTGTGGATGGAACAATCGCCATCGCCATGGTCGCGGATCACGAGCCGCCGGAAACACGGATCAGGGTGAGCAACGATCTCGGGCAGACGACGATCCGCCCAAGGGAAAAGCCACCCGTCCCGCTGATCGCCACGGCGGCATTCGGAGATGGCGATGTCCCGATCACCGCCTATGCGCATTCCGGCTTTCTGGTTGGCGCGGCCAGCGGTGAAGTGGTGCATCTGGCTGCCGACGGCGAAGCAGCGGCCCCTTTGGTCAAGATCGACGGACCGATCGTCGCCATCGACCACAGCCCCCGGACGGACATGACAGCCATCAGCAATGGCCATGCTGTCTTCCTGTCGCGCGGCCAAGGCGGGGCAGTGCAACTGAAACATGCCGCGACATCGTCCATGGATGCCCTCGCTTTCTCACCTGGCG
>NZ_RZRV01000064.1:0-22862 GCF_004023085.1 Mesorhizobium sp. M7A.F.Ca.US.010.02.1.1
CTGCCAAGAGGAATCGGCCCGTGAACGACAACGAAGAACGCCCGGTCACCATCATCACCGGCCGGGTGTGGAAGAAAAAAGGCGGCAAACCGGAAGGCGTCCACGTCATGCTGGTTGCGCCCGACGACGATTCGGCGGTGCGCCGGGCACTCGAATCGCTTGCCGCCGAAGGGTACGCCGAGGCGGAGCTCGACCAGATCGGCGACATGGACGGCATCCCCGACGAAGAGCCGCATATCTCCGCCTTCCAGGGCGCGCTCGAAGGCGAAGTGTCGATCGTCACCTTCGACGTGCCGATCTGACCCCGACCTCCCGGTCCAGCTTTCGAATCGGCGACCGAGACGAATCGGCGACCGAGGCCTTCCCAGCCGACAAAAATGTGCACACTGCCGCTCGAGGAAGGCTGAGCTTGCCTGCTCGGCTTCGGCTTGCCCGGGGCAAGTGTTCTGATAAGAAACCATCACCATCATCAAACAGACGGAGCGGCCGTGTCCCAGCCCATCAAGATAGGCATCGTCGGCGTCGGCAAGATCGTCCGCGACCAGCACCTGCCGGCCCTGGCGAAGGACCAGGACTATCGCCTCATCGCGGCCGCCAGCCGTCACGGCAAGGTGGATGACATCGCGAATTTTCCTGACATCGAAGCCATGCTCGACGCGGTGCCCGAACTCGAGGCCGTATCGCTCTGCATGCCGCCGCAGTTCCGCTACGACGCGGCGCGGACAGCGCTGATAGCAAAGAAACATGTCTTCCTGGAGAAGCCGCCTGGCGCCACTGTCAGCGAGGTCGAGGACCTCAAGACATTGGCCTCGCAGAACGGCGTCTCGCTGTTCGCCAGCTGGCACTCGCGCTATGCGCCGGCGGTCGAGGCCGCGCGCGCATTTCTCGACACGACCAAGATCAAGTCGGCCGCCATCAACTGGAAGGAAGATGTGCGCCGCTGGCACCCGAACCAGGAATGGATCTGGGCTCCCGGCGGTTTTGGCGTCTTCGATCCCGGCATCAACGCGCTCTCGATTGCCACCCATATCCTGCCGGCGATGTTCATCACCTCGGCGGTGCTGGATTTTCCCGAAAACCGCGCCTCCCCGGTTGCCGCGCGCGTCGCCTTCCGCACCTCGAATGGCTTGCCGGTGACGATGGATCTCGACTGGCTGCAGACCGGCCCGCAAAGCTGGGACATCCTGGCCGAGACCGACAAGGGCGCCATGGTGCTGTCGGGCGGCGGCTCGAAGCTCGCCATCGACGGCAAGGTGGTTCATGACGAGCCGGAGGCCGAGTACCCGATGCTCTACAAGCGCTTTGCCGAAATCGTGCGCGCCGGCACCTCCGATGTCGACCTCGCGCCCCTCCAGCATGTCGCCGACGCCTTCATGCTCGGCAAGCGCAACGTGGTCGAGGCTTTTTTCGATTGAACAGGGACGGCTTGGCTGTTCGCCGATCGGCCGTCACTCCACGATCGCAATGGCAAAGCCATCATAGCCTTTGGCGCCGACGGTCTGGATGGCGGTGCCGTCCAGACGCTTCTCGCTGCCGATGAACGAGAATGCGGCGCGTGCCCCTTCGACATTGGCGTCGCGGCCATCTTCATTCACCACGGCTCCATCGCGTATGACGTTGTCGCAGACGATGACGGTTCCGGGCCGCGACAACCGCATGGCCCAGGATAGGTAGTGCGGATTGTTCGGCTTGTCGGCATCGATGAAGATGAAGTCGAATGGCCCGGCATTCTCGGCGCCAAGTGCTGCAAGCGACTGAAGCGCCGGACCGACCCGCAGTTCCACCCGCTCCAAGACGCCTGCCCGCTCGAAATTCGATCGCGCGACGCTGGCGTGATGCGGGTCGAGTTCAAGTGTCACGATCTTGCCGTCGGCAGGCAGTGCGCGCGCCATCCAGATGGTCGAATAGCCGCCCAGCGTGCCGATTTCGAGAACCTTCTTGGCTCCCCGCATCCGCGCAAGAAGGGAAAGCAGCTTGCCCTGCGCCGGCGACACGTCGATCGCCGGCAGGCCCTGGTCGTGGTTGGCCGCCAGAACGGCATCAAGCACGGGGTCCGCCTCAAACAGGGAACCGACGATGTAGTCGTCGACTGCCGCCCAGCTTCTTTTGCTCATCGTTTTCTTCTCCGATCCAATTGGAGACCTAAACGCGAAAAGGGGCCATTCGGCCCCTTTTCCTCTTCTCTTTCCGTCCGCTTACTGCGCGGCGGTCGTCATATCGGCCAGCATCGGCTCGGCGACTTCCGCACCCGAGGCCTTGCGGCGCTCGTCGATGATCAGTTCGTCGCGCGAGGTGGCGATGCGCCGGATCTGGCTCATCGTGCCGCCGGTACCGGCCGGGATAAGCCGGCCGACGATGACGTTTTCCTTCAGTCCCTGCAGCATGTCGGTCTTGCCGGCAACCGCGGCTTCCGTCAGCACTCGGGTCGTCTCCTGGAAGGAGGCGGCCGAGATGAAGGATGGCGTCTGCAGCGATGCCTTGGTGATGCCGAGCAGCACCGGGAGGCCTTCGGCCGGCTTCTTGCCGTCCTCGACCAGACGCTCGTTGACCTCTTCCAGTTCGATCACGTCGACATGATCGCCCGGAATGTAGGTCGAGTCGCCCTGCACCGTGATCTCGACCTTCTGCAGCATCTGGCGAACGATCACCTCGATGTGCTTGTCGTTGATCTGCACGCCCTGCAGACGATAGACTTCCTGGATCTCGTTGACGAGGTAGGAAGCAAGTGCCTCCACGCCCTTGATCGCCAGGATGTCGTGCGGCGCCGGATTGCCGTCGAGGATGTAGTCGCCCTTCTCGATGACGTCGCCGTCCTGGAGATGGAACGGCTTGCCCTTCGGGATCAGGTATTCGACCGGCTCAAGCGTCGAGTCATGCGGCTCGATGATGATGCGACGCTTGTTCTTGTAGTCACGGCCGAAGCGGATCGTGCCGTCGATCTCGGCGATGATGGCGTGATCCTTCGGACGACGTGCCTCGAACAGCTCGGCAACACGCGGCAGACCGCCGGTGATGTCCTTGGTCTTGGCGCTTTCCATCGGAATACGCGCCAGCACGTCGCCGGGGCGAACCTGCGAGCCCGGCTCGACCGAAAGAATGGCCTCGACCGAGAGCAGGAAGCGGGCGTCGCCGCCCTTCGACAGCTTGCCGACCTTGCCCTTGGCGTCCTGGATCGCGATCGCCGGCTTCAGGTCGTTACCGCGTGGCGTCGAGCGCCAGTCGATGACCTCACGCTTGGTGATGCCGGTCGACTCGTCGGCCGTTTCCTGAACGGAAATGCCGTCGACCAGATCCTCGTACGACACCCTGCCCTCGATTTCGGTGAGGACTGGACGGGTATAGGGATCCCACTCGGCGATACGCTGGCCGCGCTTCACCTTGTCACCATCGTCCACGAAGATGCGCGAACCATAGGTGAGACGGTGCGAGGCGCGCTCCTTGCCGGCTTCGTCGAGGATCAGCACCGCCATGTTGCGGCCCATGACCATCTGCTGGCCGTCGGAGTTGCGCACCACGTTGCGGTTGCGGATCTCGACCTTGCCCTCATACGAGGCTTCAAGGAACGAGCTGTCCACCACCTGCGCGGTACCGCCCATGTGGAAGGTACGCATGGTGAGCTGCGTGCCCGGCTCGCCGATCGACTGCGCCGCGATGACGCCGACGGCTTCGCCCTGGTTGACCGGGGTGCCGCGGGCAAGATCGCGACCGTAGCAGACCGCGCAGACGCCAACCCTGACTTCGCAAGTCAGTGCCGAGCGGATGCGGACCGACTGGACGCCGGCCTTTTCGATCTGTTCCACGTCACGCTCGTCCATCAGCGTTCCGGCCTTGACCAGGATCTCGCCCGACACCGGATGTGTGATGTCGTCGAGCGACGTACGGCCCAGCACGCGCTGGCCGACCGAAGCGACGACCTGACCGGCATCGACGATCGGCTGCATGGTGAGGCCCTTGTCGGTGCCGCAGTCGACGGAGTTGACGATGCAGTCCTGCGCCACGTCGACCAGACGACGGGTGAGGTAACCCGAGTTCGCCGTCTTCAAGGCGGTGTCGGCCAGACCCTTGCGGGCGCCGTGGGTCGAGTTGAAGTACTCGAGCACGGTCAGGCCTTCCTTGAAGTTCGAGATGATCGGCGTTTCGATGATTTCACCCGACGGCTTGGCCATAAGGCCGCGCATGCCGGCAAGCTGACGCATCTGGGTGGGCGAGCCACGCGCACCGGAGTGCGACATCATGTAGATCGAGTTCATCGGCTTCTGACGGCCATTGTCCTCGAACTCGACCGCCTTGATGCGGGCCATCATCTCGTCGGCGACCTTTTCCGAGCACTTGGCCCAGGCGTCGACGACCTTGTTGTACTTCTCGCCCTGCGTGATCAGACCGTCATTGTACTGCTGCTCGTATTCCTTGGCCAAAGCCTCGGTGTCGGAGACCAGCTTGATCTTGGCATCCGGGATCAGCATGTCGTCCTTGCCGAACGAAATGCCGGCACGGCAGGCATGGCTGAAGCCGAGAGCCATGATGCGATCGCAGAAAATGACCGTCTCCTTCTGACCGCAATGGCGGTAGACGGTGTCGATCATCTTGGAGATGTTCTTCTTGGTCATCTCCTGGTTGGCGGTCTCGTAAGGCACGTTGACGTTCTTCGGCAGAAGCTCGCCGATGATCATGCGGCCAGGCGTGGTGTCATGGATCTTCGACACCACCTTGCCTTCGGCGTCGACCGTGCGGAAACGACCCTTGATCTTGGAGTGCAGCGTCACGGCCTTGGTCTCGAGCGCGTGCTGGAGTTCGCCCATGTCGGCAAACACCATGCCCTCGCCCGGCTCGTTCTGGTTGACGATCGAGAGATAGTAGAGACCCAGAACCATGTCCTGCGACGGCACGATGATCGGCGCGCCGGAAGCCGGGTGCAGGATGTTGTTGGTCGACATCATCAGCACGCGGGCTTCAAGCTGCGCTTCCAGCGACAGCGGCACGTGAACGGCCATCTGGTCGCCGTCGAAGTCGGCGTTGAAGGCCGTGCAGACCAGCGGGTGCAACTGGATCGCCTTGCCCTCGATCAGGATCGGCTCGAACGCCTGGATGCCGAGACGGTGCAGCGTCGGCGCACGGTTCAGCAGCACCGGATGTTCGCGGATGACCTCGTCGAGGATATCCCAGACTTCCGGACGCTCCTTTTCGACCAGCTTCTTCGCCTGCTTGACGGTCGAAGAGTAACCCTTGGCGTCGAGACGGGCGTAGATGAAGGGCTTGAACAGTTCGAGCGCCATCTTCTTGGGCAGGCCGCACTGGTGCAGCTTGAGCTCCGGACCGGTCACGATGACCGAGCGGCCGGAATAGTCGACGCGCTTGCCGAGCAGGTTCTGACGGAACCGGCCCTGCTTGCCCTTGAGCATGTCGGACAGCGACTTCAGCGGGCGCTTGTTGGCGCCGGTGATGACGCGGCCGCGACGGCCGTTGTCGAACAGCGCATCGACGGCTTCCTGCAGCATGCGCTTTTCATTGCGCACGATGATGCCGGGAGCGCGCAGCTCGATCAGCCGCTTCAGACGATTGTTGCGGTTGATGACGCGGCGATAGAGGTCGTTCAGATCCGACGTGGCGAAGCGGCCGCCGTCCAGAGGAACCAGCGGGCGCAGGTCCGGCGGGATCACCGGAACCACCTTCATGATCATCCATTCCGGACGGTTGCCGGATTCCATGAAGTTCTCGACGACCTTGAGCCGCTTCAGATACTTCTTCTGCTTCAGCTCGGAGGTGGTCGAAGCCAGTTCCGAACGCAGGTCGCCGGCGATCTTCTCCAAGTCCATGCCGGCCAGGAGGTCATGAATGGCCTCGGCGCCGATCATGGCGGTGAACGAATCCTCGCCATACTCGTCGACGGCGATCATGTACTCTTCCTCGCTGAGCAGCTGGTGCTCCTTCAGCGCGGTGAGGCCAGGTTCGGTGACGATGTAGTTCTCGAAGTAGAGGACGCGCTCGATGTCCTTCAGGGTCATGTCGAGCAGCGTGCCGATGCGCGACGGCAGCGACTTCAGGAACCAGATATGGGCGACCGGTGCCGCCAGTTCGATATGGCCCATGCGCTCGCGGCGAACGCGCGACAGCGTGACTTCAACGCCGCACTTCTCGCAGATGACGCCCTTGTACTTCATGCGCTTGTACTTGCCGCACAGGCACTCATAGTCCTTGATCGGGCCAAAAATGCGCGCGCAGAACAGACCGTCACGCTCCGGCTTGAAGGTGCGGTAGTTGATGGTCTCCGGCTTCTTGATCTCGCCGAAAGACCAGGACAGAATCTTCTCAGGGCTGGCGAGCGATATCCGGATGGAATCGAACACCTGCGCAGGCGCCTGGGGATTGAAGAGATTCATGACCTCTTGGTTCATGCCGTTCTCCTTTTCGGGATCCTCGAAGACCCCTTGCATCTAGTCGCGAGCCAAACGCCCGCCGTCTTTGTCGGCCACTGGCCGTCGAATACTTCCTGGTTGAGCATGATCCCATCCGAAAACCGGTAGCCACTTTTCGGGATCATGCTCGAGGCGCGCCGCGGAAAGCCGTGGCGCGCCATTGCCTTACTCGGCCGCGCCCCTATTCGGCAGCATCTGGCAGCCGGACAGGGTTGTCGTCGAGCTTGGTGTTCTCCAGCTCGACATTGAGGCCGAGAGACCGCATTTCCTTGACGAGAACGTTGAAGCTCTCGGGGATGCCGGCCTCGAAGGTGTCGTCGCCACGGACGATCGCCTCGTAGACCTTGGTACGGCCTGCGACGTCGTCCGACTTCACCGTCAGCATTTCCTGCAGCGTGTAGGCGGCGCCGTATGCTTCGAGTGCCCAGACCTCCATCTCGCCGAAGCGCTGGCCACCGAACTGCGCCTTGCCGCCCAGCGGCTGCTGGGTGACGAGCGAGTACGGACCGATCGAACGCGCGTGGATCTTGTCGTCCACGAGATGGTGAAGCTTGAGCATGTAGATGTAGCCCATCGTCACCTTGCGATCGAACGGCTCGCCGGTGCGTCCGTCATAGAGTTGCGACTGACCGCTGGTGTGCAGGCCCGCCTGCTCCAGCATGATGTTGATGTCAGCCTCGTGCGCGCCGTCGAACACCGGGGTCGCGATCGAGACGCCGCGGCGCATCTGCTCGCTGAGGCGAACAATGCTCTCGTCGTCATAGTCACGAACCGGCTCGTTGCGGTCGTTGGCCGGGATGAAGCTCTCGAGCGTCTTGCGCAGCGGCTTGATGTCGCCGGCTGCCTTGTACGTGTCGATCAGCTCGCCGATTTTCCTGCCCATGCCCGCGCATGCCCAGCCCAGATGCGTTTCCAGGATCTGGCCGACATTCATGCGGCTCGGCACACCCAGCGGGTTGAGCACGATATCGGCATGCGTGCCGTCCTCGAGGAAAGGCATGTCCTCGACCGGAACGATCCGCGACACGACACCCTTGTTGCCGTGACGGCCGGCCATCTTGTCGCCGGGCTGCATCTTGCGCTTCACGGCCACGAAGACCTTGACCATCTTCATGACGCCCGGAGGCATTTCGTCGCCGCGCTGGACCTTCTCGACCTTGTCCATGAAACGCTGTTCGAGCGCCTTCTTGGAATCGTCGTACTGGCCACGCAGGGCTTCGAGTTCGCTCTGGAGCTTTTCGTTCTCCACGGCAAACTGCCACCACTGCGAACGCGGATACTCGTCGAGCGTATCCTTGGACAGCGTCGAGCCCTTCTTGAAGCCCTTCGGTCCAGCGATCGCTTCCTTGCCGACGAGCACGTCGGAAAGACGCGCATAGACGTTACGGTCCAGAATGGCCTGCTCGTCGTCGCGGTCCTTGGCGAGGCGTTCGATCTCCTCGCGCTCGATCGCCATGGCGCGCTCGTCCTTCTCCACACCATGGCGATTGAAGACGCGCACCTCGACGACGGTGCCGAAAGTGCCAGGAGGCATGCGCATCGAGGTGTCGCGCACATCGGATGCCTTTTCGCCGAAGATGGCGCGCAGAAGCTTCTCTTCCGGCGTCATTGGGCTTTCGCCCTTCGGCGTGATCTTGCCGACCAGGATGTCGCCCGGCTGAACTTCCGCACCGATGTAGACGATGCCGGCTTCGTCGAGGTTCTTCAGCGCTTCTTCCGAGACGTTCGGAATGTCGCGCGTGATTTCCTCCGGCCCGAGCTTGGTATCGCGCGCCATGACCTCGAACTCCTCGATGTGGATCGAGGTGAAGACGTCATCGGCGACGATGCGTTCGGACAGGAGGATCGAGTCCTCGTAGTTGTAGCCGTTCCACGGCATGAACGCGACCAGCACGTTGCGGCCGAGCGCCAGATCACCGAGCTCGGTCGACGGACCGTCGGCGATGATGTCGCCCTTGTTGACGAGGTCACCCATGCGAACCAGCGGACGCTGGTTGATGCAGGTGTTCTGGTTCGAACGCTGGAACTTCATCAACCGGTAGATATCGACGCCGGACTTGCCCGGATCGAGATCTTCGGTGGCGCGGATAACGATACGCGTCGCGTCCACCTGGTCGACGATGCCGCCGCGGCGGGCGCCGATGGCGGCGCCCGAGTCACGGGCGACGATCGGCTCCATGCCGGTGCCGACGAACGGCGCCTCGGCGCGCACCAGCGGCACGGCCTGACGCTGCATGTTCGAGCCCATCAGAGCGCGGTTGGCGTCGTCGTTTTCCAGGAACGGGATCAGGGCCGCGGCCACCGACACCATCTGCTTGGGCGACACGTCCATCAGATCGACGTTTTCGCGCGGCGCCATCATCACTTCGCCGGCACTGCGGCAAATGACGAATTCGTCGACGAAACCACCGTTCTTGTCGAGCTCGGCGTTGGCCTGCGCGACGTGGTGCTTGGCCTCTTCCATCGCCGAGAGATAGACGACGTCATTGGTCAGCTTGCCGTCGACGATCTTGCGGTACGGGCTCTCGATGAAGCCGTACTTGTTGACGCGTGCGAAGGTGGCCAGCGAGTTGATCAGACCGATATTCGGGCCTTCCGGCGTCTCGATCGGGCAGATGCGGCCGTAATGCGTCGGGTGCACGTCGCGCACCTCGAAGCCGGCGCGCTCGCGGGTCAGACCGCCCGGTCCAAGCGCCGAAAGGCGGCGCTTGTGGGTGATCTCCGACAGCGGGTTGGTCTGGTCCATGAACTGCGACAGCTGCGAGGAACCGAAGAACTCGCGCACGGCGGCAGCCGCCGGCTTGGCGTTGATCAGGTCCTGCGGCATGACCGTGTCGATCTCGATCGAGGACATACGCTCCTTGATCGCGCGTTCCATGCGCAGCAGGCCGACGCGGTACTGGTTTTCCATCAGCTCGCCGACCGAACGCACGCGGCGGTTGCCGAGATTGTCGATGTCGTCGATCTCGCCCTTGCCGTCGCGCAGTTCAACCAGCGTCCTGACCACGGCCAGGATGTCGTCCTTGCGCAGCACGCGCACGGTGTCCTCGGCCTTGAGCTCGAGGCGCATGTTCATCTTGACGCGGCCAACGGCCGACAGATCGTAGCGCTCACTGTCGAAGAACAGCGAGTTGAACATGGCTTCGGCGGTTTCGAGCGTCGGCGGCTCGCCGGGGCGCATGACACGATAGATGTCGAACAGCGCGTCCTGGCGGCTCTCGTTCTTGTCGACGTTGAGCGTGTTGCGGATATAGGCGCCGACATTGACGTGGTCGATGTCGAGAACCTTGATCTCGTCTTCGCCGGTGCCGAGCAGAACCTTCAGCGTCTTCTCGTCGATCTCGTCCCCGGCTTCGAGGAATATCTCGCCGGTGGCGTAGTTGACGATGTCCTCGGCCAGGTAGTTGCCGAGCAGATCCTCGTCGGTCGCCTTGATCGCCTTCAGACCCTTTTCGCCAAGCGCCCGAGCCTGACGTGCCGTGATCTTCTTGCCGGCTTCGACGACGACTTCGCCGGTATCGGCATCGACCAGGTCGCCGACGGCCTTGAGGCCGCGGAAACGCTCGACGTTGAACGGAATGCGCCAATGGTCGCCGGCGCGCTTGTAGGTGATCTTGTTGTAGAAGGTCGACAGGATTTCTTCGCCGTCCATGCCGAGCGCCATCAGCAGCGACGTCACCGGAATCTTGCGGCGACGATCGATGCGGGCGTGCACGACGTCCTTGGAATCGAACTCGATGTCGAGCCACGAGCCGCGATAGGGGATGACGCGCGCGGCAAACAGAAGCTTGCCCGACGAGTGCGACTTGCCCTTGTCATGGTCGAAGAAGACGCCCGGCGAGCGGTGCATCTGCGAGACGATGACGCGCTCGGTGCCGTTGACGATGAAGGTGCCATTCAGCGTCATGAGCGGCATGTCGCCCATGTAGACGTCCTGCTCCTTGATGTCCTTGATGGACTTGGCGCCGGTATCCTCGTCGATATCGAACACGATGAGGCGCAGCGTCACCTTGAGCGGCGCGGCATAGGTCAGGTCGCGCTGACGGCATTCGTCAACGTCGAATTTCGGTCCTTCGAACTCATACTTCACGAACTCCAGCATCGAGGAGCCGGAAAAATCGGAGATCGGGAAGACCGACTTGAAAACAGCCTGCAGTCCCTCGTCCGGACGCCCACCCTTGGGCTCCGCCACCATCAGGAACTGGTCATAGGATGCCTTCTGAACCTCGATCAGGTTCGGCATCTCCGCAACTTCCGGAATCTTTCCGAAGAACTTGCGTACGCGTCTGCGGCCATTGAAAGTCTGGGTCTGGGCCATCGTCGCTCCTTAGCTCTAAACTCGGGACGAGCCTCGCCGCGGCTCGCCTTGCATGCTGGGCCACCTTGGCGGCAACCCTCTGTCTGTTTTCCCGGCGCCTGTCGGCGGCCGGTTAGAACGGGAGAAAACCCGTTTCCTGAAGGCCGGTTTTCGGCCCTCAGGAAAGAGGTTCTCGCAGATCTCGCGTTACGCGCTCTCCCTTCGGGCGAAGGGAGTGGCGGACGGCGCGAGGCCGCCCGCCGCTTTTACGCTTACTTCAGTTCGACCTTGGCGCCGGCTGCTTCCAGCTGAGCCTTGAACTTGTCAGCGTCGGCCTTGGAAACGGCTTCCTTGACCGGCTTCGGAGCCGCTTCGACCAGATCCTTGGCTTCCTTGAGGCCAAGACCGGTGATGGCGCGGACTTCCTTGATGACGTTGATCTTCTGAGCGCCTGCCTCGGTGAGGACGACGTCGAATTCCGTCTTTTCCTCGACCGGAGCAGCTGCGGCCGCACCACCGCCAGCGGCGGCAACAGCCACCGGAGCAGCGGCGGAAACGCCCCACTTTTCTTCCAGAAGCTTCGACAGCTCGGCCGCCTCGAGGACGGTCAGCTTCGAAAGGTCGTCTACGATCTTTGCGAGATCAGCCATTGTTGTGTTCCTTCATAAGGTTCGAACGTGTGTTTGTGATAGCGAGGAACGGCCTCATGCCGCCTCGTCCTTCCGGGCGTAAGCGCCGATGACGCGCGCGACCGAGGCCGCTGGCGCATTGACGATCTGGGCGATCCGGGTTGCCGGCGTGGCGATCATGCCAACCAGCCTGGCGCGCAGCTCATCGAGCGACGGAAGTGTGGCGAGTGCCTTCACACCGTCGGCATTGAGCGAGGTGGTGCCCATTGCGCCGCCGAGAATGACGAGCTTGTCATTTCCCTTGGCGAAATCGGACGCGACCTTCGGCGCCGCAATCGGATCCTCCGAATAAGCAATCAGCGTCTGTCCCTTGAACAGCTCGATGATCGATGCGGAGTCCGTGCCCTGAAGAGCGATTTTGGCGAGACGGTTCTTCGCGACTTTGACGGTGCCACCGGCGGCGCGCATTTTCGACCGAAGGTCGTTCATTTGCGCGACGGTGATACCGGCGTAGTGGGCCACGACCACTGAACCTGCGTTCGAGAACGCACCGTTCAGGCCCGTGACGAGTTCGCGTTTTTCCGCTCTGTCCACTGCCTATCTCCAGTTGACCCCAATCCTGTTAACGGGAACATCCCATTGACGAGGACAGGCGTCGGGTTGCCTTTTGTCGGCCGGGCCATCCAGTAACGGATCTCCCGAACGACGCTCGAGGATCCTGCCCCCTTTCGCCACATCGACAGTCAAGCCGGCGATGCGCAGACAAAAGGCAAACACGGTTCGAACCTTTCATTGGAGCAATCGCTCCGTTGTCCGGTCTTCACCCGTCTCATGCAGGCCCAAATCGAATTAAGGCTTCTGGGCCGCCTGCAATCTCGGACAGGATGTCCGGAAGCCTTTCGACTTCCGGCACCGGGCCGCCAACTAGGTCGGAGGCCCGGAATTCACTTGCGGATCAGCCGCTTAGCGGCCGATCCAAATGTTCGTATCAGGACGCGTTGAGCGTCGCGACGTCGAGCTTGAGGCCCGGGCCCATCGTCGAGGTGACCGACACCTTCTTGACGTAGTTGCCCTTGGCGCCAGTCGGCTTTGCCTTGGTCACCGCATCGGCGAAGGCGCGGATGTTCTCTTCCAGCGCCTTGACGTCGAACGAGACCTTGCCGACGCCGGCATGGACGATGCCAGCCTTCTCGACACGGAACTCGACGGCGCCGCCCTTGGATGCCTTGACGGCGGCGGCAACGTCGGTGGTGACGGTGCCGACCTTCGGGTTCGGCATCATGCCGCGCGGGCCGAGCACTTTGCCCAGACGACCGACCAGCGGCATCATGTCCGGCGTGGCGATGCAGCGATCGAAATCGATCGTGCCCTTCTGGACGATGTCGACCAGATCCTCGGCACCAACGATGTCGGCGCCGGCGGCGCGCGCTTCGTCGGCCTTGTCGCCACGGGCGAACACGGCGACACGCACCGAGCGGCCGGTGCCGTTCGGCAGGTTGACCACGCCGCGGACCATCTGGTCGGCATGGCGCGGGTCGACGCCGAGATTCATGGCGACTTCGATGGTCTCATCGAACTTCACCGAGGAACGGTCCTTGAGCAGCTTCAGCGCATCACCCAGGGCATAAGCCTTGTTGGGATCGATGCCTTCGCGGGTCTTCGATACACGCTTTGCAATCTTTGCCATGATCTTAGCCCACCACTTCCAGACCCATCGAGCGGGCGGAGCCCTCGACCATGCGCATGGCCGCTTCGACGTCGTTTGCGTTCAGGTCTTTCATCTTCGCGGTGGCAATCTCGCGGACCTTGTCACGCGAAACCGTACCGGCCTTGACCTTGCCCGGCTCCTTGGAACCGGACGTCAGGTTCGCTGCCTTCTTCAGGAAGTAGCTCACCGGCGCCGTCTTCATGACGAAGGTGAAGGACTTGTCCTGATAGTAGGTGATGACGACCGGAACCGGCGATCCCTTTTCCATTTCCTGGGTCTGCGCGTTGAACGCCTTGCAGAACTCCATGATGTTGATGCCACGCTGACCAAGCGCCGGGCCGATCGGGGGAGACGGCGTAGCCGATCCCGCTTTCACCTGGAGCTTGAGCTGGCCTGCAATTTTCTTAGCCATCTCTTTTCCTGCCTTTGTCTATGCCGGTCATGCCGGCGGTTGCAGTCTGGTGGTGCGATCCATGCGGCCGGCTAAAGCCGCATTCGTCTCCCACCGTTCTCAGGCCGCGCTTCCGCGCCGCCTCCCCTGATCGCCAAACCGGCGTCAGGGATTTCGGATCAGCCCTTTTCGACCTGTCCGAATTCCAGATCGACCGGCACGGCGCGCCCGAAGATCGAAACTTCCACCTTGAGCCGCGCCCGCTCCTCGTCCACTTCCTGGACGAAACCGTTGAACGACGCGAAGGGACCATCCGAAACGCGGATCGCTTCGCCGATCTCGAACGTGACCGAGGGCTTGGGCCGCTCGACGCCTTCCTGCACCTGGTTCAGGATGCGCTGCGCTTCCGCCTCGGTGATCGGCACCGGCTTGGAGTCACCCAGGAAGCCGGTGACCTTCGGTGTGTTCTTGACCAGCGAGAACACAGCGTCGGTCAAATTCGCCTTCAGCAGCACATAGCCCGGGAAGAACTTGCGCTCGGCATCGACCTTGCGGCCGCGGCGAACTTCGACGACCTTCTCGGTCGGAACCACGATCTGGTGGATGTCGGCGGACAGGCCCTTCTGCTTGGCCTTGTTCTCGATATCCTCGGCGACCTTCTTTTCAAAGTTCGAATAGGCGTGGACGATGTACCAGCGCGCGGTCATTTCAAGACTTCTCCGTAATCGCCGGACTTAGCGTCCGATGCCCAGAATCTGTTCGACCGCAAGGCCCATGAGCTGATCGGCGGTGAAGAAAAAGATCATCGCGATCACTGCGAAGGCCAGAACCATCACCGTCGAGATCATCGTTTCGCGCCGCGACGGCCAAGTCACCTTGGCGGTCTCCGCGCGGACCTGCTGGAGAAAGACGAAAGGATTTGTGGTTTTCGAAGCCATATGCCGCTCTGTCTTCAAGACCCGTTGGCCGGGTCTCCTGGATGATCCCGCTGGCCGGGACGTACCGCCTGAGCGAATTTCGCGCCGAATCAGCGCAATCATTTCGCCCATGCAAATCAGACGCGTAAAGCCGGTTTCCCAGCTCCACGCGTCGCGTGTCTGTTTCGTCTACATAAAACCGATTCTTGATCCACGCAAGTGGCAAGTCTCCGCTTTATGACCAAACACCGCCTCGGAACCATCCAGTCGTTCCGTCCCGGCTATGGCGCTCTTATGCCCCAATCGGGCTAATATGGCAAGCGGGTCGCCGATTTTCAAAGGGCAGACCGCAGAAATGTCGCTGATGGCCACACGAAACAATTCCGAAAGCCTAAGCAAAGCGGCTTGGGCGGAACTTGGCAAGCAGCGGGTGCTCTCTTCCGGTGGCGATCTCGTCGGCAATGAGTTCACCGGCGATCAGGCCAAGCGTCGCGCCGCTGTGGCTGAAGGCGACGTAGTATCCCTGGATATCTTTCAACAAGCCGAAGACCGGCTCGCCGTCGCCCGGAATCGGCTTGGGGCCGACACCATAACTCTCCAATTCCAGCTTTGGATGTCCCTCGAGGACCTTCGCGGCTTGTTCAAGAAGTCCATCAATCGTCGAGCCCTTCACCCCATAGGTGCCGTCTGCATTGATGATTACCTCTTCTTCCGACCAGGCGGAATCGAGCGCGAGGGCTCCGTCCGGCGTCGGGCGGATGGCGACGCGCGGCGTGTTGAGCACGGCCCGAAGAGCCAAATCGACCGGCTTGGTCCTGACCAGCAGCGCGATCGGCGTCCCATCCTCGATATGGTGGCCTGTGGCCGCAACCATTCGCGGCACATCACTGCCGGTCGCCAGGAGGACTGCATCGGCAGGAAAGTCGATGCCGCTGGTCGTGGTGGCGCCAGTGGCACGACCATCGACAACCGTGACCGTGGCCCTGCCGGCATCGGTGACCAGTCGCCCGCCGCGCTCCACGAACTCCGCAATTAATGCATCGATCAGCGATGGCAGGTCGACCCAGCCTTCCCCTGGGTTGAAAATGGCTCCCTGCGGCGTGACGGCGCCTGCGGCAACGCCTGGTGTGACCGCCGCTATGGCGGCCGCGGTCAGGTGCTGTGCGTCATAGCCGAGATCCTTTTCATGGGCGAAGACATCAGCAATCTGGTTCGAGGCGTCGTCCGCATCCCATGTCAGGCCGCCATCGAAACGCAGCCACGCAGCATCCGGATATCTCGCCGACAACGTCCGGTAGCGGTCGATACCGATCATGCGCAAGCGATGATACTCAGCCGACCGCTTGCGCGCTGAATTGAGCCAGGAGAGCGAGCGGCCCGACGCCCCCTTGGCAAGCGGTCCATCGTTGACGAGGATCGTTTCGATGCCAAGCCGCGCGAGATGAACGGCTGTGGAGACACCGAAAATGCCGCCTCCGACAACGACGACCTTCGAGACCGGATGCGATGTAACCATGAGATGTTCTTTCACTGTGTAGAGAGTGGATTGAGCGACCGAAGGCGTTCCACGCATATCGGCCAGATGGCGATGCGGATCACAGCACTTCGGCGAGGAAGTGCTTCAAGCGCGCGCTTTTGGGAGTGTCGAAGATCGCAGCGGGCGTGCCGGCCTCGATGACACGGCCCTCATCCATGAAGATGACCTGATCGGCGACCTTGCGGGCAAAACCCATTTCATGGGTCACCACGACCATTGTCATGCCACGTCGGCCGAGGTCAGCCATCAGGTTGAGAACGCCCTTCACCAGTTCCGGATCGAGAGCGCTCGTCACCTCGTCGAACAGGATCACCTCAGGGTCCATTGCCAGTGCACGGGCGATTGCCACCCGCTGCTGCTGGCCACCGGAAAGACTGCCGGGACGATGGTGTTTGCGTGCGGCAAGGCCAACATCGGCGAGGCGCGCCTCGGCGATGCGCTCGGCTTCCCGCACCGGAAGGCCCTTGACCTTGGTCAGCGACAGCATGACGTTTTCCAGGGCTGTGTGGTCGGGAAACAGGTTGAACTGCTGGAACACCATGCCGACACGCCGGCGCAGCTTTTCGGGCTTCATCGCCAGGATGCTCGCGCCATCGAGCAGCACGTCACCGCCCTTGGGCTCGACCAAGCGGTTAAGGCAGCGCAGCAAGGTCGACTTGCCCGACCCTGACGGACCGATGACGCAGGTGACCGTGCCCGGCTTGACCGTCAGGCTGACGCCCTTCAGGACATCGAGATCGCCATAGGCCATGTCGAGATTGGTGACGGCGAGACTACCACCCTTGAAGCGTGAAAGCGCCGAGCTGTCTTCAGGGCTGGCCTCGGAGAGCGGGCTGCCGACGGCGCTCTCCAGTTCGCTCACCTCGGCAAGGCCGCTGGTGACGAGGCCTGCCTTTTGCTTTCCGACCCGCAGCGAGTTGTCGATGTAATTAACCACGTGGGTCAACGGCACGGTGATCACGAGATAGAACACGCCGGCCAGCAGCAATGGCGACAGGTTTCCGGTGACCACCGCCTGGTCCTGACCGACGCGGAAAATCTCGCGCTCCGATGCGAGCAGACCGAGGAAGTAGACGAGGCTCGAATCCTTGACGTTGCCGATGAACTGGTTGACCAGCGCCGGCAGGACGCGGCGGATGCCCTGCGGGATGACGATCAGGCGCATGCCCTGCCCGTAGCTCATGCTGAGCGCCCGGCAGGCTTCCATTTGCCCGCGCTCGACGCTCTGGATGCCCGAGCGGAAGATTTCGCCGATATAGGCGCCGGCGATCAGGCT
Source organism: Mesorhizobium sp. M7A.F.Ca.US.010.02.1.1 (assembly GCF_004023085.1). Classification (NCBI taxonomy): domain Bacteria; kingdom Pseudomonadati; phylum Pseudomonadota; class Alphaproteobacteria; order Hyphomicrobiales; family Phyllobacteriaceae; genus Mesorhizobium; species Mesorhizobium sp. M7A.F.Ca.US.010.02.1.1. The sequence continues at coordinate 17,169 of NZ_RZRV01000064.1, forward strand.
GAGGGCCAGAATGCCGAGCGGAAAGGGCGAAGGCCCAAAGATTTCACGGCCGATGCGCGCAAAGCCCTGGCCGATCAGAAGGATCGTGACGATCGCCGGAAGGCCACGGAAAATGTCCGTGTAGACCCGGGCCGGAATGCGCAGCCAGCGCGATTGCGAGATGCCCATGACTGCCAGGATCATGCCGAGCACGACACCCAGCACCGTGGATGCGGCCGCGAGGATCAAGGTGTTCTTCAATCCGATGGTGATCATGCTTGGCAGCACGTCCGCCATGGCTTGCCAGTCAAGGAAACTGCGCCGCAAGTTTTCAAGCCAGTTCATTCGGCCCCCTTTCGGTTGCGCTGTCCGCATCGTCCGACATCAAACGCGGCAGCGCGTGGTCCGGCCGCCGGCGCAAAAGCCGGCGGCCGGGTGCGGTTACTTCTTGGGGAGGTATTGATCGGGCATCGGCGAGCCTGGGAACCACTTCTCATAAAGCGTCTTCCAGGTGCCGTCCTGCATGGCCGCATGCAGGGCGGTGTTCAGCGCATCGCGAAGCTTGTCGTTGCCCTTGCGCAAGACGAAGCCTGCCGGCGCGTCGAAGGACGGGATGTTAACCGCGATCTTCAAGTCCGGATAACGAACGCCATAGTCCTTGGCTGCCTCGTAATCGAGGAAATGAGCGTCGACCGTGCCATTGTTGAGCGCCGAGACGGCCGAATTGTTGTCAGGAAATTTGACGAGATCCGTCCCGACAAAATTCTTCGCCGCATAGATTTCCTGCAGCGTACCCTGCACGACGCCAAGACGCTTGCCCTTGAGCCCGTCGGCCGACGTGATCGCCTTGTCTGACGTAAGCACGGAGAGATAGCCTGCAAGATACCCGTCGGAAAAGTCGACGGTCTTCTTACGCGCTTCCGTCGTGCCGATTGCCGCGACCGCGACATCGAAGCGCTCGTTGGCAACCGAAGGCATCAGCGCCGAGAATTCCTGACCGGTGAAGATCACCTGGTCCGGCTTGAAGCCAAGGCGGCTCGCGACGTTGCGGAACAATTCGATGTCGAACCCGGTGAATGTGCCGTCCGCCTGGGTGAAAGCGTAGGGCTTGGCATCACCCATGGTACCAACGCTGATGACTTTCGCATCAATAAGACCATAGGGATTGTCATCCGCGGCGGCTGCTCCGGAAACAAAACCCGCGCCGATGCACACAGCCATAAGAGCCATTGCGCCGGCCCGGACCGGTGACATCAACGACTTGAGAATTCCTATCCTGCTCATGTCTTCTCTCCACTCTGAAGGTCTGTTCTTCTTGGTATTGACGTCGAGCCGGCAATCCCACGCTTGACATCGCCCGCCGCCGCGACCGCGGCATGCGCCTCTCGGCCCGCAATCTTCTAAAAGAGACCGGTCTCTTATTGATTGAGACCGGTCTCTTTGATAATCGTTATCGCCAGATTGACCTTCCGTCAACAACTCTTGTAGTCGTTCATCCAATGAAAAGAACCGCACCCAAGACCCAGTCGATAACGGTCAGCGATGTCGCCCGAGTGGCCAATGTGTCCAAAGCGACGGCCGCGCGCGTGCTCGGCGGATACGGTGTCGTCAGCGACACGATCCGCGCCAATGTCATGGCCGCCGCCAAGGCCCTTGACTACCGTCCGAACGAACTGGCCCGAAGCATGACGACCGGCAGGTCCGGCATCATCGGCGTGGTGGTCGGAGACATCGAAAACCCGTTCTTCAGCCTGGCGGTGCGTGGAATCAGCGACGCGGCAAGGGCGGCTGGCTTCAACGTCATCTTGGCCAACTCCGGCGAGCGGATCGACGCGGAAAGGGCAGCTGTGCGGCTGTTGATCGGCAAGCGCGTCGACGGACTGATCGTCACGCCGTCGGAATCGCGTGACATCTCACACCTGCGCGACATCCACCGTTCAGGCCGGCCGCTTGCCCTGCTTGACCGGGCGCTGCCTGATCTCGATGTCGACACGGTTACGGTTGACGATCGAGACATCGCCATGCGGGCGACCCGTATCCTTGTCGACGCCGGCCACAGCAAAATCGCCTATGTGACCGCGGTTGACGCCGAAGGCAATGAGTATCGCGACCTAGGACAAATCTACACCTCATCGGTCCGTGAGCGCATCGACGGCTTTCTCAAGGTGTGCCGGGACGCCGGAATTGATCGACCGGAACGTCATATTCGCCTTGGCGCGACAAGCCCCGACGAGACGCGAAAGCTCGCCGACAAACTGCTGTCGGGGCCAGATCGACCGACCGCAATCCTTGCCTCCGACAGTCTCATAGCCCTGGAGATCTTCAAGGTCATGCGCCAGCGCGGGCTGCGCATTCCACAAGACATCTCGCTCATCACTTTCCATGACGCGGACTGGACGAGCGTCACGACCCCGCCCATCACCGTCGTCGACCAGCCCGTCTATGCGCTGGGCAAAAGCGTCGCGGAACTGCTCATCCGCCGCTTGAAGGGCGAAGCACGGCCAGCTGAAAGGCTCATTCTGCCGACCACAATCATCGAACGCGGATCCGTTGGTCCGCCTGCTGCCTACAAGCTGTAGATTCTCAAAGCCGAGCGGTCCAAAGCATAGCATGGAAGCCTATGCCCGAGCGTCGGATGGTTTGTATTCTGCGCCCGCATCCTTCGGACCAAAGGAGCAAATCTCGACTCGAGCCAAGCCAGCTTCCTTGGTGCCAACCCGCCAATTTTTACCTTTGTGGAACCTCGAGCAGCGCCAAACCAGGCTGTCGTTACGGTGAAGTTGCCCACCAGAATCGTGTGATTTTACGCCACCGTCGGACGCTGCCCGCGGACGTGCATGTCCGTGCAATAGATGTGCAGCAGTCGTTTTGGCTTCTCAACCGAGTAGCGCTATTTCTAAGTGCCTGATTTCCCTTTGGAAATGGCACGGGCAGCAGGGCTCGAACCTACGACCTGCGGTTTTGGAGACCGCCGCTCTACCAACTGAGCTATGCCCGTACGTGCGCATGTCGGCGCAGCAGGCGCTTCCTAAAAGCTTCCGCACGCTCTGTAAAGGGTGGTTTGCAAGCAAACGTACCTTCACCCCCCCTGCGCCAGAAATCGGGACAGCTGACGACCAGCTCGTTCGGCGAGAGGTTACTTTGTTTTCAGCGGCCGATAGGGTCCGCCCGGCACGCCCCAGCCCCAGGCCGGCATCGGTTCCGTCTCGGGATCGCACGTCTCGCCGAGATTGGAGTTCATCTTGGCCAGACGCGATCCCCATTCGACATAGCCCATGAAGGCCGAACGGAATTCCGGATCGTCAGGCAGGCCGACCGCGTCGGCTGCATCGGCCAGGAGGCTAATCCAGCGGCGGCGCTGCTCCTCGCTCAGATGCTTGCCCAGATGGTGCATGACCATCTCGCGGTGGCCACCGAACTGCTCGCTGTAGGTTTTTGACCCGCCGAAAACCTCGCCGATGAAGGCCGCGACATGGGCGGGATGATCCGGCGACATGGTCTTGAACACCGGCCCGACGATCGGGTCCTGCGCCACCTTGTCGTAGAAAGTCTGGGTCAGCCGGTTCAGGGCCTCGCCGCCGCCGGCCCATTCGTAGAGGGTCGGGATATCCTGGCTCATTCTCGATCCTCCGCCTGCCTGGCGCCGCCAGCAGCGACGATAGCGGAACAATCGGAAGTGTCTCAACCTGCCTCGATGGCCAGTTCCGGCTTCGCCGCGGTCTACAATTTGGCCGGCGCGTCAGCCTCGGCATTGGCGGAGGGCCGGATCCGGCAATTCTCGGGTCTTGGCACCGCCTCGCAAATGGTGGCGCCGGTCAGCGCGTCGACCGATTGCAGGCTCGTCGTCAGTCCGACCTTCAGCATCATGCCGGGTTCCAGCCGGCGCTCGACCGAGCGACGCTCGATCGCCGCGAACAGGGCGGGAGCGATCGCCATCTCGTCGAGATAGGCCTTGACCATCTGCTTTTGCCCCATCAGGTAGAGGCTAAGTCGCGCCTGGGGACCGACAAGCCGCTTGATGCCGCCGGCAAGCATCAGCGCGCAGGCCGAATCGCACTCCACGCCCGCATCGATGCTCAGCCCGGCATAGGCGCCCTCTTTGGCCAGGCAATTCCACGCTCCCGGGTCACAGCCGACGAAATCGGTGCGGCCAACCGCGACGTCGAGCTTCCTTTCATGGATAAGCCGTCCCGCCGCCAGGGCGCTGAACAGGTCGCCTCCCCTCGAACTGACCACGACAGGCAGTTGCCGTTTGCCGAGCGTGGCGAGCAATTGGCGCAGCTTCTGCGGGGTCTGGGGAGTGATCGCGCCTTCCGCCGAGATCCATTCCGGGCAGTCTGGATTGCAGAGCGGATTGGTGCCGCGAACGACGACGAAGCGCATGTCTTCATCGCGCCGCTCTTCATCGTGTCGCGCCGGCTCGGGTTCGATCGCCGGCGGAGCAGGCTTGGCCGCGGTCGCCGTCAGGCCATCAGGCTTGTCCCCCGGCATTTCCCGGCAATTCGTGGCCAGGCGGCCGGGCTCGCACAGGCTTGCCGCGGTCAACAGGCCTACAGCGTCCGTGCTGGTGACCAGCTTCATCGCCAGCATGTCGTCGAGGGCGATCTGGTGAATTTCGCTGGCCGGCGTGCCCTTCATCGTTTCGAGCATGCCTTGTTCGATGCCCATCTGGTTGAGATAGGCCGCCAGCTTTTTCTCCACCGACTTGCTCATCTCGTAGGTCTTGTAGCTGCCGGCGTTCTTGCGGCTGACGATCTTTGTGTTGAGGATCTTCTTCTTGCCCCCCACGATGCGGTAGGTGGTGCGGTATTGCAATTTCGTGCGGATGTAGGTCGTGGTGATCTGATGGACGCCGAGATAGGCCCATTCGCCGGCCACCCGCCTGATACCGCCGGCAAACATCAGAGGACAGGCGGAATTGCACATGGCGCCATAGTCGATGACATCGCCGAAGTAGCGGGCGTCACGGTCCTGGCATCCCTTCGCACCGGGCTGGCAGCTGGAAAACACCGTCTTGCCGATGGCGATATCGAGCTTGTTCTTGCGGATCAGCCGGCCAAGCGTCAGCGCCGCCTCGACATTGCCGCCGGGAGAATCCACGACAACAGGCAGTTTCCGCCCGCCAAGCGTCTTCAGCATGCGTTTGAAGAGTGCCGGCGTGCCGGCTTCTATGGAGCCCTCGGCCGATATCCATTCCGGGCAGATCGGCTCGCACCCCGGTGCGTTGCTGCGGACAATGCCGAACCGCATCGTCGGCCCAAGATCCGGCGCCGCATCCGCCGCAAAGGCTACCGGGCCCGCGGCAAGCAATGCCAGCAGGCAGATCAAGGCCAGCGACCACAATGCCCGACAACGGTGAAGGCGCCCTGAAACCATTCTGCAAAAGCCCCTTGATGCAACCTATACTAGACGAGGTCCAAGGGCTTGCAACAGGGTCGAGCGACAGGGCGGTAGCCGATAGCCCGGCAAACAAAAAAGGGCGGCCCGAAGACCGCCCTTTTCTTGTCGATCCGGCAAATGCCGGGCTCGATTATTCCTTGATGGTGACGACGATGCCGGCACCGACGGTGCGGCCGCCTTCACGGATAGCGAAGCGCAGCTTCTCTTCCATGGCGATCGGCACGATCAGCTCGACATCGACCGTGATGTTGTCGCCCGGCATCACCATCTCGGTGCCTTCCGGCAGCGACACGATGCCGGTCACGTCGGTCGTGC
>NZ_RZRV01000065.1:0-22489 GCF_004023085.1 Mesorhizobium sp. M7A.F.Ca.US.010.02.1.1
ATCATTTCCTATGGTTTTCATGGACTGTCTTACAGCCACATTGCTTTAAAACTGCGCGGCCGCGCCGGCGCTGGCGGCCGGGCGATCGTCGCCCATCTCGGCAGCGGCGCGAGCCTGTGCGCCATGAATTGCGGGGTAAGCGTCGCAACGACGATGGGCTTTTCGACGCTGGACGGCCTGGTCATGAGCACACGTTGCGGCGCGCTCGACCCGGGGGTCATCCTCCATTTGCTGCAGGACCGGAAGCTTCCGATCGGCGAACTGGTCACGCTTCTCTACGAGCAATCCGGCCTGCTCGGCATGTCGGGGATATCCGGTGACATGGTGACGCTGATCGGCTCAAACGATCGTGCCGCCGCCGAGGCCATCGACCTATTCGTCTATCGCATCGGGCGCGAGATCGGATCGCTGGCCGCCGCGCTGGGAGGTCTGGATACGCTGGTGTTCACGGCCGGCATCGGCGAAAACGCGCCGTTAATCCGTGAGAGGATCGGCGCCGCGGCCAGTTGGCTTGGCCTCGTTATCGACCATAACCGGAACCAGCGCGGTGAGGAAATCATCAGCTTTGCCGGTTCCAGCGTCGAGGTCCTGGTGATCCCCACGGATGAGGAAAGGGCGGCAGCCGCCCAGCTGTCCTCCGAGCTGCACCGGCACGAGCACCCGTCACCTGGGGGCCAAGAGGGCTGATGTCAGTGCTTGGCGAGCAGGAAATGCGCGATAGCGCGAGGAAGCGATCAGCGCAGGCCAGCGTGTCTCAACCACCCGCGGCGACGTTTCCCCCGCCTGGCCTCAGCGAAACCGAAGCGCAGGCAAGGCTTGTCGCCGAAGGCTTCAACGAATTGCCCAGGTCCGGTCGGCGCACGCCGTTGCGGATTACGTTCGAGGTCATGCGCGAACCGATGCTGGCGCTTCTATTGGGTGCAGGTGCCGTTTACCTGCTTCTTGGCGATCTGCAGGAGGCGTTGATCCTGCTTGCCTTTGCCACGTTGTCGGTGGGAATAACCATCGTTCAGGAAGCTCGGACAGAACGCGTTCTGGAGGCGTTGCGCGATCTGACAAGTCCCCGTGCCCTGGTGATACGCGACGGTGAACGCAAGCGCATTGCTGGTCGCGAGGTGGTGCGCGGCGATTTGGTCGTGCTGGGCGAGGGGGATCGGGTGCCGGCCGATGTTTTGCTAATCCAGAGCCGGGATCTCCAGACCGATGAATCTCTGCTGACTGGCGAATCCGTCCCGGTGCGCAAGATTGCGGCGAAAGTCGGCGACCCGCCGGGCGAGCGTCGACCAGGTGGCGATGACCTGCCTTTAGCATTTTCTGGATCACTCGTCGTTCGCGGTTCAGGCATCGGCGAAGTTCTGGCAACCGGGCCGCTAAGTCAAATCGGTGCGATCGGGCAATCGCTTAGCACCATGCAGACCGAAGCACCCCGCTTGCAGCGACAGACAAAACGCCTTGTCGCCATCTTCGCGCTGGTCGGCGGCGCGGTCAGTGTTCTCGCGGTCGTGCTTTATGGCCTGCTGCGCGGCGGATGGCTTGATGCGGTGTTGGCCGGTATTGCGCTCGGCATGTCGATGCTGCCCGAGGAATTTCCCATGGTGCTGACAATCTTCATGGCCATGGGCGCATGGCGCATCTCGCAGGCGCGCGTGCTCACCCGTCGTGCAGCGGCGATCGAGACCCTTGGCTCGGCAACGGTCCTTTGCACCGATAAGACCGGAACGCTGACCGAGAACCGCATGACAATTGCAGAACTGAGAACGCCCGATGGCGAACTGTTTCGCCTGCTGAACAACTCAAACACAGAGATGCCGGCGGCATTTGGGGAGATGGTCGAGATCGGCATGCTAGCCAGTGCCGAGATTCCCTTTGATCCGATGGAAAGGGCATTTCACAAACTCGCGCAGGAGCGATTGCCCAAGCGCGCAGACAGCACCGATCGGAAACTGGCCCGCGCCTATGGGTTGCGCCCTGAACTGTTGGCAATGTCGAATGCCTGGCAATCGTCGGCTGAAGGTGGCGACTGCCTGATTGCCGCCAAAGGAGCGCCGGAGGCCATCGCGGCACTCTGTCGTCTACCTGCGGATCGTGTTGCTTCGGTCAAGGATGTTGTGGACGCCATGGCAACAGAAGGACTGCGCGTCCTAGGCGTGGCACGTTCTGGTCATGCTGGCGATCAATTGCCGGACAAACAGACTGGTTTCGATTTTGAGTTCATGGGCCTCGTCGGACTTGCCGATCCCCTGCGTTCAGGGGTTCCGGACGCGGTGACCAATTGCCGCTCCGCCGGAATAAAAGTGATCATGATTACCGGGGACTATCCCGCGACCGCGAGAGCAATCGCCAGTCAGGCCGGGCTCGATTTCAACGATGTCGTCACCGGTGAAGAGCTCAAGACACTGGATGACGCAGCCATGGCGGCGCGCGTGAAAACCACATCGGTGTTCGCGCGGATCATGCCCGAGCAGAAATTGGCAATCGTCAGAGCCTTGAAGTCGAACGGCGAGATTGTCGCCATGACGGGAGACGGCGTCAACGATGCTCCGTCGCTGAAAGCCGCAAACATTGGCATTGCCATGGGCGGTCGCGGCACGGATGTCGCGCGCGAGGCGTCGTCCATCGTCCTCCTCGACGACGATTTCGGGTCGATAGTCAAAGCCATTCGGCTGGGCCGCCGCATCTACGACAACTTACGCAAGGCAATGGGCTTCATTCTTGCCGTGCACGTGCCGATCGCCGGGCTGGCCCTGCTTCCATTGCTGTTTGGGCTTCCTATCCTGTTCGGGCCAATTCACATTGCCTTTCTGGAGATGGTGATCGATCCGGTCTGCTCATTGGTCTTTGAAGCAGAAACCGAGGAAGATGACACGATGAAGCGTCCGCCGCGGGATCCGGAAGCGGCGCTCTTCTCGCGCTCGTTGATCGCATGGAGCGTTGTGCAGGGCACGCTGGCGTTTGCTCTCGTCGCCGCTATTTTTCTTCTCTCCCTGCACTGGGGAATACCGGAAAATGAAATTCGCGCGCTGACATTCTTCTCGCTGGTGCTAACGATCGTCGGGCTGATTTTCGTCAACCGTACGTTCAGCGATTCACTGCTGATCTCATTGTTCCGTCCAAATCGATCGCTTGGTATCGTCGTCGTGGCGGTTGCTGCCGCACTGGGTGGGACACTTTTCTGGCCGCTCGCCAGTACTCTCTTTCAGTTTGGACCGCTGCATCTGGACGATCTCACCGTGACCCTTGCTGCCGGGATTGCGGTGTTGGTCTGCCTTGAGGTCCTGAAACATTTCTGGCGGGATGGGCTGAAAGCCTGAAACACTGGAAGTCGGACCGCGATGCCGATCGGTGCACGGACGCCTACCCCGCAGGGCCCGATGAGGCAAGAAATGTCGGAGCCATTTGGAGTAGCGCAAATGGTCAACATTGCCTCCAGACCTGCCAAGGATTGCAATTTGACGCGAAGCAAGACTTCCCACGATCTGGGAGACGACGCTGAAGGGACATTCATAGGTCGTGGGCCGATGCAGGACCGGAATGAGAATGGCCCCATTCTTAAGTATGGCTGGGAGACGGGCCTTGAGTGAGAGCAAATTGGGCGGCCGCTGATTTGCGCCAGATCAAACGAGTGTCCTGTGACCACGGCTATGGTGATGCAGCCCGGAGATACACTCGATGCCCTTCACGCGTGATCAGTTTCTCGCCAACCTGGTCGCATACAATGAAGTCATCTGGCCCGCGCAACTGGCTGCATTTGCCCTTGGCTTGCTTGCCGTGGCCCTGTTGTTTTGGCGACCGCAAACGGCGGATCGTCTGATCGCTGGCACCCTTGCAATCATGTGGCTGTGGACCGGAGTTGGATATCATTGGCTCCATTTTGCCGAGATCAACAAGGCCGCGCTTATCTTTGGCGGCCTCTTTGTCGCGCAGGGAGCCATGCTGGCCTATGTTGGTGCCGTCAGGAACGAACTGCGCTTCGGGCTGGGTTCTGGACCTGCAGCAAGCGTGGGAATTGGTTTAGTCGCCTATGCGGTCGTCCTTTACCCCCTCCTAGGCATCTGGACGGGTCACGCATATCCGCAAATGCCAGTGTTCGGTGTCACGCCCTGTCCGGTGACGATTTTCACCTTCGGTTTCTTCCTCTTCGCAAAGCCTCCTATGTCGCGGTGGTTGCTCGCGATCCCGTTCATCTGGTCGTTGATCGGAGGGAGTGCAGCGTTCCTCCTCGGCGTGCCGCAAGACTGGCTACTTCTCGTCAGCGGTGTTGTTGCAGTCCCGTTGGTGCTTGCCTGTCGCAGCGACATCAATTTGGAAGGTTTGAAATCTTGAGCTTGCCGATCCATCGTCGCTGTCGGATTCAAGGTTTGCTAGGTACCACAGCGGTGAGGGTATGACAGGGGAAGCTGCCCTTTTGTCAGGAAACTCGTTAGGCTCGCTTGGCTTGTGAGATGGCGCAAGATGCTCGGCCTTAAACAGTTGTCCGACATGAAACAATTGAGATTGCTTGGCGTCCTGGCGGCGACAGCGATCGGTCTATATGTATGCTATCTATTGGCGCTGCCGTTTTTGCCGGCATTGACTTGGGCGCTCGTGCTGGCAATCGTCCTTCTTCCGGCACATCTGAAGGTGGAGGCAAAGACCAGAAATCGGAATCTGGCAGCCCTGATATCGGTCAGCGTCGCGGCGGTTGCAGTCGGTCTGCCGCTCATCTTCGTGGCACAGCAACTCGTTCGCGAGGCGGCAAACGGAGCTAACTATCTAGAGGAGATTATCCGGGGCTGGAACCCAGATGGCTTCGTGTCGGACTATCCCAGGCTTGCGGGTGTTGCGGTGTGGATCAAGGATCGGCTCGATCCGGCTGGCTCAGTCGCCGCATTCGCGCAATGGCTGACGGGACAAAGCACATCGCTTTTGCGCGGCTCGATCAATCAGGTCGTGATGTTCGTCCTGACATTCTATCTTCTGTTCTATTTCCTGCGGGACCGCGAACGTGCCCTGCGATGGGTCGAGAGCCTTTCTCCCTTGCGCCCTCTTGAAACGGCATACGTACTGTCCCGCTTTGCAGAAACAGTACATGCGACTCTCATAGGCACCGTGTTCGTAGCCGCTGTCCAGGGAGCGCTGGGCGGCCTGATGTTCTGGTGGCTCGGCTTGGCCACTCCGGTCTTTTGGGGTCTGGTGATGGGACTTCTGGCCATCGTGCCGGTGCTCGGCGCATTCGTAATCTGGGTGCCGGCAGCGGTCTATCTCAGTCTGGAAGGCGCTTGGGCTCGCGCGGCGATGTTGACCATCTGGGGCGGCGTCATCGTGGCCGGCATCGACAACCTGCTCTATCCGATGCTTGTCGGGAGCCGGTTGCGGCTACACACGGTGGTGGCCTTCATAGGCGCGGTTGGTGGCATTGTCCTCTTCGGAGCATCCGGGCTCGTCCTCGGCCCCGCGGCGATAGCCGTCACCATCAGCCTCATCGATATCCTCAAGAAGCGATTGAACGACCCACCCAAGACGGAAGTGGCTCCCAACAGCTAGTCTGGCACGTTGCTTCTCAGCTCTCGCCGAACCAGGACAAGCGTGGGATCGTCAGGATAAGTTGTCACGGTGAATCCCATCTCGCGTTCAAGCTCGATGGCAGCGCGGTTTTCGCGGTTCTCGATCGACTCGATTGTTTCGAGGCCCAGCCTTTCAGCGTATTTCGCAATGTACGCGAGCAACTCCCAGCCGACGCCTAGATGCTTGCGATCCGCACGAATGCAAATCGCGACTTCTCCGTGCCGACAAGCCTGATCGGATGCCAGTGTTGCGACCGCGATCAGCTTTCCGTCGACTGAGAAGGCAAGAAAATTGTGTACCAGGGCATCATCGGAGCGTGTCATTGCGACGAGCCGCTCATGCGACACTTCCTTCACTCCGCCGAGAAAGCGAAATCGCAGGTCTTCGGGCGTCACATGGGTAAAGAATTCGGCCAGGATTGGCTCATCGTCTGCACACGCACGGCGCACCTCGAAGCGAAATCCGGTACGTGTGGTAAGAGTATTATTGCTGTCCGTAGTCATCTGCTGCCTGCAATCGTTAGAGCTGCTATTGGCGAGCGTGGCCGCTCACGGTCTGCGGCGCGCCTTAACCAATAGACGTTGCGTCACTCGCTCATATTGTGAAGCGCCTCATGCTTGACGATTTCGATGCTGCGCAGGCTGAGCATGCGGATGACGCCCTTGTCCTTCAGCCGGGTGAAAACACGCGATACCGTCTCGATGGTGAGCCCGAGATAGTCGCCGATATCCATGCGCGACATCGGCAGCTCGACTTGCCGCAATCCACCCTGCCGCTCCGTCATATCGACCAGGAACGCGGCGACGCGTTCGATTGCGTTCTGGCGGCCGAGAACCAGCAAGTGCTCCTGAGCCCTGGTCAACCCCTTGAGCGCCAAGGGCAGCAACTGATGGGACATGTCCGCTCCAGCAGTGAAGCGGAAGACGCGGACACCGGTGGCATTGATCGCTTCGGCAAAGAAGTGGTGCGTCATGTCAGCTTCGAAGCCGAATGTCTCTCCGGCCAGGTGGAAGGCACTTATCTGCCGGCGGCCATCAGCAAGCAGGCGGTAGATGCGCACGGCGCCGAACCTTACCTGGTAAAAGGCTCCGGCCTTCTCGCCCTGGGCATAGATTTCCGAACCAGCGGGAAAGAAGCTGACCGGCTGCGGCGGTGCCGAATCGAATATTGCTGGCAGGGTCGGCCGGGCAGAATGCGACGGGAGTGAAATTCTGGAGGTCGTGTAGGCGTGCATGGCGGTTTCCCCGGTTGATCCGTGACACAGCAATCGCGCGAATCCGCAGGTCGCGAAATTCGGTTATGTCCCTACGGGGAATTACCTAGTACCGGGAGTCGTTGAAGACGGCGGGAGCTTCCCTGGGGTCCTTCTGCATTTCGGGCCCGCAGTGGGTGGACATGTCAGGACAAAACCTGAGGCGGCTCCCGTCTCTATCTCATCCGCGTCATTTCAGTGATAAGGACTAGCCGTCGGTAAGACTAGCGCGTCGCCGCCAGTTTGCGTGACCCGCAGTCACCTGCCATGAGCCAAGCCGACGCAGCGAGCCGCCCTGGCCCGCCTGATGGGCGCTTGCGGAGCGGCGCTCTTCGACCCCCCGCATGTCGCAACACTCATCAGCGCTGAGCCTTGACCCCGATCAACGACGCATTCGACTTCAGCCGGTACCATTGTCCAAAAATAATGGAGAACTCAGTGTCTCACGAAGCTATTCGCCATTATCCATCAAGGCAGACCAAAATAAACTTGCAATGGCATCTGTCGAACGATCCGCCGCGACTCCGCACCTCGGATGAAGGACTAGTTTGGCATCTGAAACATGCCGTGCATTGTGGTTGCCGGCCATTGCCGAATGATGTCAACGAAGAGTTGGAGAATCGTGGTATTTTTGCCGTTGTGCAGTCACCGCACCTGGCTTGAGAAATAATCCGAGCCAACCCCTGTCTCAAATGGACCGAAACAGCAGGACCGCCACCCCAAGGAATCCCGCTAGTTGCGGTGATCGCGGGTGTCAAAGAGGATAACCAAGTGCCGCTCCTTTGCATACTGCACGATGTATGTAGTCAATTGATCGTCGCTTTCGCCGCAATCGGGCCGAGCCCAACGCACGGCTTCGATCGTGGATTTGGTTGAAATCGATTCGCCCGCGTGATGCTTTGAGAGCGCTGCGGCAACCAGTTTCAGACCCGAGCGAACCGTGCTTTCCTCTGATGCTTCCAAAACCCGGAGCTTCAACTCTTCCTTGGCAAGCAAATTCTCAACGACATGCCGCTGTTCCGGGCTCAATTCGTGAGAGAGCATCTCGCGAAAGTGAGCGATATTGGCGTGTGCCACATAGCGATCCACGAGCTGGCTCCCAAACAGGTGCTCTTTTTTGGGTCTGAACGTTCCCGAGCAAAAAATATTAAGCCGAATATCCCTGCGGTCCAATCAAATTCGGACCGCCTGACGAGGGGGCTTGGAAGCAAAGCTGATTTCAATTTGATTCGGAACAAAGACGACAACACGAACTTGGACGAGTTTTGGTTCCAGGATGGCCTTTTAAGTTGTCTTTCCAATCTGAGTTTCTGGTCAACTCTATTTTGGATTCCCGAGTTGGCACAACCGTGAGTTGGAGAGTGCTGTGGAAGCGTTGCCTTCTGTCCGAGCCCTGACGCCCTGTGATCGATGCGCCGTGCGCAGAACATCACTGTGCAACAGGGTCAATGTCGACTTACAGAAGGAACTCGCCAGGCTTTCCCATCACCGGACGTATCGTCTCGGCGAAACGGTGCTTGGCGAAATGGAGGCGACATCCTTTGTGGGCATCGTCGTGTCCGGCGTGTTGCGCATGCAGAAGTCACTGGAAGACGGACGCCAGCAGCTCGTCGGTTTGCTGTTTCGTTCAGACTTCTTCGGCCGCGTCTTCGGAGGCCTTTCCGACTACGACATCGAGGCGGCGTCCGATGTGACGCTATGTTGTTATGAGCGTCGCGCCTTCGAGCGATTGACGGAGCGCTTTCCCGAGCTCGAGCATCAACTGATGCTGAGCACGCTGAACGAACTCGACGCAGCGCGCAATTGGATGCTGCTGCTTGGCTGCCAGACGGTGCCGGAACGAGTTGCCAGCTTCTTCCTGATGCTTTGCCGTCGTAGCGGTGCGAATGAATTGACGCCTGACGCGAACCTTTCGATCCATGTACCCATCAGTCGCCGTGACATGGCCAGCTATCTTGGGACAACCGGGGAGACCATCAGTCGCGTCATTCACGAGATGTGCCGCAAGGGCATCATCAAAATCTGCAATGCGCAGAATTTTAAAATTCTTAACAAGCGACAACTCGTCAGGATGTCGGGTCGCGACGACCTTTCGAGCATACCGCGAACAGCATCCCGATTGAAAAGCTGGTAGTGATAGCGGGTCGTCGGAGGAAGGCAACCCGATCCGATCGCCTAGCTCCGGCCCCGTGCGTCACGATGAACACAATGACTGAGCTTCATTTCTGGCCGATTGCACAGTGCCTCGTTTTGCTGACACTCGCGAACGGAGTGCCCCCAATCGCCAAGAAAATGCTTGGCGATTGGCTCGCATCGCCGATCGATGGCGGTCGGCTCTTCTGGGACGGACAGCCGCTCTTGGGCAAGTCAAACACGCTTCGCGGGTTCGTGCTGGCAACCCTCGCTACTGCGATCGGCGCTCCCCTTGTCGGGCTCGACATTGAAACTGGAGTGCTCATCGGCTTCACCGCCATGGTCGGCGACATGCTGTCGAGCTTCATCAAACGTCGCTTGGGTCTAGAGCGATTCCTATTTTGAGAGAATCGTAGGATTCCCAAAGCCGGATGTTTGTGATTCAAGATGCTGGCTGGATTGGAGGCCAGCATCTGATGACGCGAGCGCTTTCAAATGATCTTCGTGAGCGTGCAGTAGCGGCGGTTGGCGACGGGGAGACCTGCCGTGCGGTTGCCTCGCGCTTTGGCGTTGCGGTTTCCTCTGTAGTGAAGTGGTCGCAGCGTTACCGTGCCACTGGCTCGGTGGCGCCGGGCAAGATGGGCGGACATCGCAAGCGCGTCCTTGAGCCGCATCGGGCCTTCATTATGGAGCGGCTTAATCAGACCTCTGAACTGACGCTGCGTCGGCTGAAGGACGAGCTGGATGCTCGCGGGGTCAAGGTCTCGCACAATACGGTGTGGCTGTTCCTGCGCCGCGAAGGCCTGAGCTTCAAAAAAACTCTGTTCGCCCTTGAGCAGGCGCGTGCCGATATTGCCCGCAGGCGCCAGCGATGGCGCTCTTGGCAAAGCGGTCTCGATCCACAGTGCCTGGTCTTCATCGATGAGACCTGGATCAAGACCAACATGGCTCCACTGCGAGGTTGGGGGCCGAAAGGCAAACGGCTGCGCGGCTTGGCTCCACACGGCCACTGGCGCACGCTGACCTTCCTCGGTGCACTACGCTGGGACCGGCTCGCAGCACCTTGCGTCTTCGACGGACCGATCAACGGCCAATGCTTCCGTGCTTATGTCGAGCAGCAGCTCATCACCGTGCTGAAGCCCGGCGACATCGTGGTCATGGATAACCTGGGAAGCCATAAGTCGGCGGCCATCAGGCAGACGATCAAAGCTGCCGGCGCCAGGCTTTGGTATCTGCCGCCCTACTCGCCGGACCTCAATCCGATCGAGCAGGCCTTCGCCAAGATCAAACACTGGATGCGACAAGCTCAGAAACGCACCGTCGAGGACACGTGGCGCCACATCGGCCACCTCGTCGAAACCATCGAGGCAGCCGAATGCAAGAACTACTTCGAAAACGCAGGCTACGCTTCCGTCAAAATATGAAGCGCTCTAGCTCCGAGCGCCGAGGCGCCAGGCTTCGATCAGGTGCCGGAATCTCTGTTGCCTTTCCTGGCGGTCAAGAACCTTGTGGGCTTATCGGTTTGGGACATTCTGATCGGTGTCGGCGCGTTCTGGATTGGCGAACTCGTGGTTTCCCGGCTTCTTTACATGCTGCGCATCAGGGACAGACCCTACTGATCCTTGCGGGCCAGATGGGGCAGTGTGATCTCGGGAAGGCAGTTCAGCCGTACTGCGGCGACACTCGAGCCGGCGCCAACCGATGTATAACCCATCATGCCATGATACATCCACGCGCCGGCGCCCATCGTCCGCGGGAGTTTCGAATCCAGGGTGATCGGAATTCTCGCGGCAGACAGATCTGGCCGCCATGGTTGTGACCTGCGAACAGCACGTCGAATCCAGCGTGAACTGCCTGGCGATAGATCTCGGGAGTATGCGAAAGCAGGATCGAATATGCGTCGGCCGGCACATCGGCAGCCGCCTTTTCAATATTGTCGACCCGGAAGAAATGCGCATCGTCAATTCCAGCGAGATAGATGCGCTCTCCGCCCCGCTCACTTCCAGTTCGTTCATCAGCATGCGAATGCCATGTCCTCCAGGGCCGGAACCATTCGAACTGTATCGTGGTTGCCGAGCACCCCGTATAGCGGTCCCCTGAGAAAGGTGCGTACGCGGGCGACACCGTTCACGGCGGCTTCAAAGGGACCGAAGGTCTTTGCGCGGAAATCACAGGTCAGGACGCAAATGTCATAGTCTAGACCAGCGACGACTTCGGTGAGGCGATCCATCGCGGGGCCGCTTATGTCCGTATGCAGATCGCTGAGGTGCAGAATCCGGAATCCTTCGAAGCGGCGTGGCAGGGTTGCCGACGCGATAGTGTTGACGCGGAGTTGGACGTTTTCGGCGTTGCGGCACCCGCGTCCATAGAGCCCCGTGACCCGCAGCCCGTTGCGGATCATTGTAGCGATCGAATACCAGTTCTCCAGGTGAAAGAAGTTCAGGCCGTGGCCGAAGATTTGTGCTTCGTGCTCGTCTTCTATGCCCAGACGCTGCCTTGCATCGATCCGGCCAAGGCGTTCGTCCAGCCTGAGGCTGATGTCAGTCATCGCGGTCCAAAGCCAAGTTGGTGGCGCAGAGAGACCGTGCACCAATCCTTGCAGGCACACCAAGCCATTTGGTGACCTTCGCTGCTGCCGAAACTATTGCTGCAGCGTCTCAATGTAACTGGCCAGGTTGTGGATGCGTTCGGTCGTGACAACCTCACCGCCGCTGTGGCCGTAAATTTTTTCGTCTTGCTCAAGGAACTGGCGACCCCAGACCGGCATCTCGCGATCGCCGTGGCTCGGTACGGCATAGCGACCGTCGATAGTCGCGAAGACCCTCGAATAGGGAAACGTCCCCCCATTGAGTTTGGACAGGTGTGTCAGGTCGGCCGGACGCTTCGTCAACAGGTCACGCAAGGGGCCGTCGCCCTTGCCATCGAGACCATGACAAACTGCGCAGGAGTTCAGATATTCCGCCTCGCCATAGCTCATTTCCTGCGCCCTGGACGCTTCGCAGGCCATGGTCGCGAGAGCTAATACGAGTAGGAATCTCATGCGCGCATCCACCATTTGATCGGCTAAGCGTACCGCGTCAACCCGCACACGGGTTGATCCGGATCAATTCGGCGTTGGTATGTGTCTTTGATTCAGCGCAATGGGCATGCCGAACCGTCTTGTTATCGTTGTCATGGAAATTGACAAGAGACGGAGCAGCCGCCATGGCTTTCAGGACGATACTTACGGTTACAGGACCGCATATGGGTGACGGCGATCTCAAACTCGCCGCTGACCTTTGCGACGAAGTCGGCGCCCATCTTGCCGTTCTTGCCGTTGTCATTGCTGCGCCGCCGCCAGTCGGAGACTATGCAGCAATCGTTTCAGAAGACTGGCTGAAGGAGCGGCAGGCCGACGAGAAGCTCTTGGAGAGGCGAGCCGCTGCCGTGTCGGCTTTTCTCGCCAACAGAGCGCTTTCTGCCGATGTCTCAAGCGAGTATCCTGAGGCCGGCTGGGCTGACGAAAGAATCGGTCGCCGTGCACGCTACGCCGACATTGCGGTGATCGGGCCGGAGTTGCTCGCTGGCGAGACGCTGAAGAGCAAGGTGATCGAAGGCGCCTTGTTTTCATCCGGGAAGCCGCTGCTGATCATTCCCCCGGGGACGCGGCCGACACTGAAGCCGAAACGTGTACTGGTAGCATGGGACGCTCGCCTTGAGTCATCGCGCGCCGTTCGTGAATCACTCGATATGTTAACAGGCGCAGATGAAGTGCGCCTCGTCATGGTCGATCCGGTGGAGGACGAATATCACCACGGTCAGGAACCCGGAGCTGATGCCGCAGCGTACCTCGCCCGGCATGGCGTGAAGGTAACAGTCGACCGCCTGCCGAGTGCGAACCATTCTGTCGCTGATGTTCTTCGCCGGCACGCGGTGGACAGCAGCGCCGAGCTGATGGTGATGGGCGCCTATGGTCATTCCCGTTTGCGCGAGCGGATTTTCGGCGGCGTCACCAAGTCGATGCTTGAGGATCAATCACTGCCTGTCTTGATGGCGCGGTGAAGCACTGCCAGTGTGCCGCGACTTTAAATAGTACGCTCTTTCGCTTCGCGACCTGACACGTGCTTGATTGAAATGCGAAAGAATACGTGTGTCGAGTGGTCGGCAAGCGGAGGTCTCACCGGCTTAAGGGCTCCAGGTTCCCACCAGTCGACGTGCCTGCTCAAAATTGACCAGGCATGCTCCCGTTCCGGCATGCGGTCGATCCGGTCCAGGAGCTCTTCGTATCGACCATCAACCACGACGCTTTTCCATTCTTGCCCTTCGCCGCGCGTATCGACCAGGACGGATACAAATGGGTTTGCCCGCATCCATTCGACCTTCTTGCCAGGCATCGAGAAGGCATAGAGATGGTGATCAGCGTAGGCAAAGTGGATCGGTGCAATGTAGGGTTGATCGCCTTTCGTACACCCTAAATATCCCACCCGACTCGCAGCCAACAGCTTCGTGCACTCAAGTGTGGACATCGGATGGATGATCATTGTCGATCGTCTCCTGGTTTTTGTTACAAGTCAGCTTCTTGCGTTGATACTCGTCAATCGGAACGCCAATTCGTAGCGATTCAGTTGCGTCGCTCCACCAGACCTCCATCGACAAGGGTGTCGGACGGGTGGACGACAACGCTGACACCGGGCTCCAGGCCTGTCAGCACCTCGGCGACATCGTCATTCATGTGACCGATCTGCACGTCCGTTTGCCTGGCGCGACCACCATCGGCAACGAAGACGTTCCACCGGTCGCCGTTCCTGAACAGCGCCCCGATCGGCACCTGGACGCATTCGGCGCACTCCCAGACGGTCATCTCGACGAAGACCCGATAGCCGTGGCCGAGCCGGACGTCCGTATCTTCCAGATCCAGGACGACGGTAACCCTCTGCTCCTCGATCCCGAGCGCGGAAACCTTGGTGAACGCCGCTGGATCGACACGTCTTACCGTCGCGCGCAATGCATGATCGCCGCCCCAGTCGCTGATCTCAGCCTTTGTCCCAGAGGCGATGCGTACCGCGTCACTTGACAGCAGGTCGACAGCGATCTCCAGATCGTGGACGTTGCCGATCTCGGCGATCTTGGCGCCAGCCGCCACCGCCTGTTCGCTCCTTGCCATGACGGCAAGAACGGTTCCGTCGATGGGAGCCAGAAGATTGACGCAGCAGCTTTCACCGGTCGGGTCCGCCGGATCGGGCTGCAGCAGGCGTGCCTCGGCGTTCGCAAGTTCCGCGGCTCTGAGCCCTATGACTGCTTTCGCGGCATCGACCGCGTTTTTCTGCAGGTCGACTTCGTTGGTGAGCCTCTGCAAAGCACTTTCTGAAACAAAACCGGATCCGAACAGTTTGACTGTCCGGGTCAATTCGTCCTGCGCCAGCTTCAATGCCGATTGCGCGCGTTGCAAATCGATCTCGGCAACACCGACACCAGCGCGCGCCGCGTCGCGGCTGGCAAGCAGTTCGGCCTCCGCGCGCCGGTCGATCAGTGGCGGGTCGAGCGGATGGATGGAAGCAACAACCGTGCTTGCCTTCACCTCGTCGCCTTCCTTCACCACCGTGCGCGTCAGATGACCGGCAATCGGCGCCGATACCGCATAGACGTCGCGCACGCGCGTCATACCTTCCTCGCGAATCGTCACCTTCATTGGCGCCGCGGTAACCACGGCTACATCCACCAGCGCCGGCTGCTCGCGCAAAGCCCAGCCGAAGCCTGCGACGACCGCAACGGCAAGCAGCGCAAGTCCAACGCGTTTGATCCAGATCGACTTCATCGGACTAATCCCTTGTCTTGAGGACGCGCACCAGGTCCAGGCTGTCGATGCGACGCCGAACGATCAATGCCGAAAGCGTGGCCACGGCGAGCACGACCAAGCTGGCAAGCGCGAAAGTGGACCGATTGACCACGAACGGAATGCGGAAGAGGTCGCTCTCGAAGCCCGCCACGACCGACCACGAGAAGAGATAGCCAAGGATCCAGCCGAGCGGCTGCGCCAAAGCGACGATGCTGGCCAGCTCGATGAGCAGGACGCTTGAAACCTCGCTCCTGGTGAAGCCGAGCACGCGCAGGCCGGCGAGTTCGCGGGCGCGCTCGGAAAGCTGGATACGGGCGGAGTTGTAGACGACGCCGAATGCGATGATGACGGCAAGCGCCGTGTAGACGCTGGTCATGATCGTGATGTTCTCTCCGATTGTCTCGCGGAAGCGCTGGCGCGATATGCCCTGCAGCGCGATTGAGGCGACAACGGGCGTCTGTTTGATGGCGGCGTAGAGTTCGCCGAGGCGTGCCGGATCGATCGCCGCCCTGACACCGGAAATGCGTGGTCCGCCGCCGAGCAGCCGGTCGAGCGCCTCGGCCCGCATGTAGACGGCAAGCCCGACATAGCTCTGGACGATGCTGGTCACGGGAACGCGGATCATTCGATGTGCCTTTTCGAGCAGTTCGACCTCTGCCAGATCGCCGATACGCAGATGGAGCAGCGAGGCGACCCTTTCGGACAGCATGAGGCCGGCCGGAGGCGGGTCGACTGGATTGAGATCGAGATCGAGAACCCGCGCGAGGTCCGCCTGTTGGGGGACACTCGAAATCACCAGCCGGCGCTCACGATGGCCATGGCGCAGGATCACAGCTGTTGCTCGGAACGGCTCGGCGCGTAGCACGCCTGGCATGGCAGCGACCGACTGCAGGGCGCGAGGTGGTTGCTCGACACCGAACGACAAGGTCGCATCCTGTCGCTCGGCACGGAAGAAGACCGTGTCGACCATGAAAGATATGGAATCAAAGGAAAACAGCGCCGTGACCAGCAGAGCGACGGCAAGCGAGGTCCCCAATGTCGTCAGCAACGAGCGCATGGGCCAGCGCACCAAATGTCTCAACGCCATGATGGTCAATTGCGAAAACGATGAAAGAAGACGGCCGTTGCCCATGAGGAAGGCCCGGTATCGCGCTGGGGCCGGCGGTTGCATGGCGACCGCGGGGGGAAGCGTAACGACGCTCCAGATCGCACGTGCCGCCCCCAAAAGAGCTGCTAGCGCGCTTGTCGCGGCGGCGATGGCATAGAGGTCGAGACTTTGCTGGAAGATGAGGAAGGGGAAGGAGAAGAACCGCGCATAGAGCGTGGTGAGGCCGTGGCCAAGCCAGTTGCCGGCACCGGCGCCGATGGCGATGCCGATCAACGCGATCACAAGCGTCAGCTTGGCATAATGCCAGCCGATTGCCCCCGATCCGTAGCCAACGGCCTTCATCAGCCCGATCTGTTCGCGCTCGAGCACGATCAATCGTGACAGGATCATGTTGACCAGGAAGGCCGACACAAACAGGAACACCGGTGGAATGACGGCCGCCATGGCGCGAAGCTGGATCAGCTCATTGTCAAGGAAGGCGTGAGATATCTGGTCGGCGCGCCCGTGCGCTCCGGTTCCCCCGAACGACTTCAGGACACGGTCGACCGCATCCTCAATCGCCTGCATGTCGGCACTGCGCTGGGTGCGTATGGCCACATCGTTGAATGCGCCATCCATGTCGAAGATGCCGGCAAGCGCGGTTTGCGGCATAAAGAAGACGCCGAAGCGCCGCGGGTCTGGCACCATGTCGCCAGGGCCGAGCGCATAGATATATTCGGGCGTGAGCACGATGCCGGTGACGCTGAGCGTCCGCTTGCGGCCGTTCAGAATGGCAGCGAACGTGCTGCCGGGCGCCATACGGTGCGCCGTCGCGAAACGTTCAGTCACCGCTACCTCGCCGGGCCGTCCGGATTCAGGCAGCCGGCCGATGCGTAGGTAAAGTCTGTTGGCTGCAGGCTCGCCGCGGTCGGGGATCGAGACGGCAATCGCGGTGGCCGGTTCGGCCATTCCAGGCATGTCCAGCAAGACCGGCTTGACGATGCGCAGTTCGAGCCCGCTGACCCCCGCGATTGATGTGATGCGCTCGCGAAGGTGGAGCGGCGCGCGCGTCAGCCCGGAGAAGACGGTGCCAAACCGGTAGCGATCATAGAATGCCGTGCGGGTTTGCTCCAGCGAGCGATAGCCTCCGACGGCGAGGACGATCGTCGCGACGCCGCAGGCCATGACGAGGGCGATGGCGAGGACTTGCGCCCACATCCGCAGGATATCGCGCAGAAGCTTGCGATCGAGGACCGACACGGCGCTACCAGCTTACTTCAGCGGGCCGTGCCCGCTGGTCATTGACGACGGCATCGGCAATGCGACCGTCCCTGAAGGTGAAGACGCGATGCGCGATCTGCCGGATGCCGGCATTGTGCGTGATGATCGCCATCGTCGTCTTCATCTCCTCGTTGACCCGCGACAGCGCTTCGAGAACCAGAACGCCTGTCTTCGAATCAAGGGCGCCGGTCGGCTCGTCGCACAGCATGACTTCCGGGCGTTTGGCGATTGCACGGGCAATCGCCACCCTTTGCTGCTCACCGCCGGAGAGCTGGGCGGGGAAATGTGCCATGCGATCCTTGAGGCCGACCATCTCCAGCGCCTCATCGGGCTTCATCGGATTGGACGAGATCTCGGTGACCAGTGCGACGTTTTCCCAAGCGGTCAGGCTCGGGATCAGATTGTAGAACTGGAACACGAAGCCGACATGGTCGCGTCGGAAGCGGGTGAACTGCCTCTCGGAGAAGGTGGTCAGATCCTGGTCTCGAAAGCGCACCTCACCTGCGGTCGCCCGGTCAAGCCCGCCCATGATGTTGAGCAGCGTCGACTTTCCGCTGCCTGACGGTCCAAGCAGGACAGCGATCTCTCCCTCATAGAGGTCGAGATCGACACCGCAGAGGGCGAACACTTCAACCTCGCCGGCGCGGTAGACCTTGGTCACGCCATGGGCAGAAAAAATCGGAGAATGCATGCTTTGCGGGTCCTGTGTATCCCGCCAACTGTCGCCGCGTTCGCGGCTCGGCACCTTGATGTTCATCAAACACTGCCGCCAATCGCCTGGCGGACGGAGAATGGAATTTGGAACACTCAAGCCCCCCGGGCTTGACGGTCCGGCGCCGAATTGCTCGCATGCCCGCGCTGCGTTCTTGCCTGGCTTCGACCAGCGCGTCCGTCACCTCGTCATCCGTGAGTTGGGGAAAGCTGTGGTAGTGGTCACCCAGGGCTTGGAAACGCGCCGGTTGACTGAGGCACACCACTTGATCCGCTTCCTGGGCGAGCTCGGCCAATATGTCAGGCGGCGCGACAGGGATTGCCACGACGATCTCGCGTGGCGACCGCCGCTTGAGGGCGCGGATCGCAACCTTCATCGTCGTCCCGACGATCGCGGAACATCGGTCAATCCGTAGGCCAGAGCTGACGGAGCGATTTCTTCATCGAGTTCCGAACCTGGACGATCTCGCCACGCGATATGTGGCGGTCGAGCAACCTAAAAACGGCTTTGATCGCCTGGTCGATATCGACGTCAAGTTCATAGCCGAAGTGGTTCCTGACACAAATCACGAAGTCGCGCTTTTTCCTTTCCCACGTGGGTGTGTCCGGTTTCCAGCCTTCGAAATATATGCCCCTGATGAGTGTAGGCAGCTGAGCTGAAAGGTCGGCCATCTCCTCTGGCGACAGCCAGTCCCGCAACGTGTGCAGGACGGATTTCAGGAATCGGTAGCTGTTTTCTTCGTTCCAGCCCAGATCCTTATTCCTGGGCCTGCTCGGCGGCGTGAATGAATCCCGTAGCTGAATTGTGTGTCATGCGATCGCTCCATCAATCAATCTTGCCATTCTGTCGTAAGGAGCGATGTTCGCATTGAGCCGGATCAAATCATCCTGGCGTGACATGCTGGGCAACCGGGTAGGGCGGACTCGAGACGCGCTCTTACCTGTAGTCTGCACATGTCCTCCCCTGATGGGTGTAAGCGATGGGGAGTCCTCCCGTGATGCCGAGCCCGCTGCCACCTCCCTCCGGCAGCGGGCTTCCTTTCGTCGATGCGTCTGATTGAGTGCGGTGGGACTCGAAGGCAAGGAGATCGAGACAGTGTGTGAAATTGCTGGTTACGGGTTCCCCTGGAGCAGACCCAATCTTGTAGGTTCGCATTTCTGCGAATGATTCCGAGCGAGCAAACCGCAATTCATAAGTTCCGGAAAACACTGCGTTGATGAACGCCGTGGCGAGAAGAGGATCTTGTGTCGTCGCCATGACCGTCCCGTCATCATAGATTTCGTAATCGAAATGGCCGAGCGAGCTGAATGTGCGGGAGCCGAATGCGGCGTCCGAAATCTGCGCTATTTGATATTTGTCGTCAGCCGTGAGGTCGGCTGCAGCCATAAGAAAGCCGGCTAGAACCGTCCCGTCGAATTTGTTGTACCCTGCAAGCGTGATGAACTTGACGACTTCCCGTGACGGCGGATTGCTCACATCGAGGATGATCTCACAGACCTTTGCCTCTTCGGTCTCCTCGCTCCAGTTGCTGTAGAGCACTCCTGTCGGAAAGATCGTTGAGCCCGCGGCCTGGTTGATGCCGAGCACGGCCAGCGCGGCCAAAGACCCCAGAAGGCGAAGCACGACGCACATGCGTTAAGTTCCTCCGCAATCTGTCCGCAGCGATCCGCTCTCGCGGGCGCGGTCACTCCGGTCTCCAAAATTTCAACGCCAGATGCGAACGGGGGCTATCTGAACATCATTCCTGGGCCGACGCCTCCCGAGCGCCCCATACCCATGCCCATCATCGGCAGGACGATCTCGTCAGCTGCCTTCTTCTGCTCGTCGCTCAGCTTTGCGTACAGTTTTTCGACGGCCGCACTGACGGCTTTTACCTGCTCCAGTCGGGCTTCGAGATGGGTCTGCTGGTAGGCCAGTCGTTCGGGCAGGGGCTTCTTCAGGAAGTCACCTTGCTGGAATTCCTTGATCATACCTTGCATCAGCGCGTTGTGCGCCTCGGCTGTGCTGCGGATGACGCCGGCAAGCTCATCCCAAGCGGGGGTCTGCTCGTCGGTGATCTTCAGTTCCGTCTTGAGGAAAGCAAGTCGACCGTCAATTCGATCGAGCATCTCGTCTGAGTCATAGCCGCCCATCGGGCCGCCCATCCCCCATTGGCCCATCATCATTCGGCCCATCCCCCAACGGGGCCACCAACCAGAATCAGTGTCGTTGTCTTCAGCACTGGCTACGACAGGCATTGCTGCAGCTGCCAGCATCAGCCCGGCGGCGAAGGTCCTGCGCCAAGTCGGAGAAAGCATCGGATTAAGCTCCATCTCATCGATTACTGCATCGCATATATTGGAGGCAAACAGCGGTGGCGGCATTGACCTGCATCAACGATGCGCCAGCGGGGTGTCGGGGCGGCACCGATTAGCCCCGCATCTCTTGGTGAGTGCAAAAAAATCGGACGGCGCGTGGTTCGGGGTATGTAATCTTCGCCAGCAATCGGACGGGGGCAGCGAGGGATATTCAGGCGCGCAAGAAAGCCGGCCAGCTTTCCAATCCAGCGTAGGTGGTGAAATCCCACTTGATCCAGCGCAAAGCGTTTTCGTCACATCGGAACGGCTTTATGACGGCCCATCTCGCAGCAAGTTCAGGTGAGGCCAAGCCTGAACGCATCCGCACACGGACTGGTTCACCTTCGAGGAGCGCCGTCAGCGCGTCGAACCGGCGCGCTGACAGAGCACAATCACGGATTCAGGCAGCCTTGACCGAGATCTTCTTCTCGGCCTTCTGGGCGTCGACCGTCTTGGGCAGCTTGATCGTCAGCACGCCCTTGGTGAAGTTCGCCTCGATCTTGTCGGCGTCTACGCCTTCAGGCAGCTGGAACGAACGTTGGAAGGAGCCGTAGCGGCGCTCGGAAAGGTAATAGTCCTTATCCTTCTCTTCCTTTTGCTCATTCTTCTCGCCCTTGATCGTCAGCATGTTGTTGGCGAGTTTGATCTCGACGTTCTTTTCGTCGATGCCGGGCAACTCGGCCGTGATCTCGTACTCCGTGTTCTTCTCGACCAGGTCCATGGCCGGCGCGACCGGCCAGCCCGCGTTGCGCAGCGACGGCAGTTCACGACCGAACAGGGAGCGCGTCGACGGCAAGCGAAAGTCGAACGGGTGGAAATCGTCGAACAGGCGGTCGACTTCGCGGCGCAGGCTTTCGAATGGCGCGGTCCAGTTACCGGCTGGCGCCGGCGCAGTGCTTTTCTCGGTCTTCACAGGCAGTTTGGTGGCAGTTTCGGCCATGGCTCTTCTCCTTTGGCGAGCTTGATCGGCAGGTGCCGCCGCCTCCACCCTTCCACCTTAGGTTTCCCAGGAGGCGCTAGAGCTGGAGGTCAGCGGACCCGCTTGCCAGGTGTCGTCACCGAACTGGTCCATTGCTTCGCGACTCCGCGGTTTTGCCGCGATTCATCGCGCCCGCGTCACCAAATTTGGCTCAGCCTGGCAAGAACAGCATCAAAGCCGCTGCAAAGAGGAGGCTCATTGATTGGGATCAATGGCGAGAGAAAATACCTTCGGCTGGAGCCTCAATGCAGAGGCGCGCACCTGCGCGGCGACATCGAAACGCCGTCCGTCAGCATGCGCAGGGCACTCCGATGACTAAAAGTGCTCGCGTTCATATTCGACACAGGAGTAGCCGAGTGTCGAAAGACCATCGGCTAGATGGTCTGCAAACAGCGGCGTCCCACAGAGATAGTCTGAAGTATGCTTGTTGTGCGCATCAGTTGCTTGCTGGCGGACACTTTGCCACTCGTCGGCGGATTGGTCGTCGCGACCCAGCCACATCAGGGCCACCAGGTCGATTTGTGCGTCGACGGAAAGATCGGAGATCAGCGACCGCAGTTCTTCGAGGACAGGGTCGTCGGCATGATCCTCAAGGATCGCGGCAGAATGATCGTCGGACGGATTGGAGGCGGGGTTAGGTTCGGTGACGGGATTCTTGGCATCGAATTCGCGCGCCTTCATGATGATGAAGCATACAGTTTCGAGCGGAACTGCGAGTTCCGTTTCGCCGTCGCCAATGCTGCTCGCCGCTCTTTCCATCATACCGTTTGCCTCAGTTGCTGTTCGTCTTCCCGTCCCGGAACGACGCGCATGCCTGCGCTCGGCCCCGTTGGTTGGGTGACGACAGTGCACCGTCCCTCCGGTTGACCGTCGGCCTGGAAATAGATCACGACCCAGTCGCTCGTTTTTGCCAGTTCGTGCGCCAGCCTGTTGTTCGAGAAGGACGCGGTGAAATGCCAGTTGTTATGTCGCGCATGCAGCACCGGCAGCCAGGCCTCGCCCTTCAGATTGAAGCGCTTTGGCGCAATTTTGCGAAGCACTCCGGCTGCCGCCTTTTCGCGATACATGCGATCGACATCGAGCAGCATCGACACTGGCGGCAAGGGCTGAGGTTGATGGGTCGTTCTCAGCCGAGCCCTGCCGAGCCGTTCGGCGAGGGCTGCCGCCAGCATCTCCTTGCGCCTGTAACCGATGCCCTTGATATGAAGCGCGCCGCTATGGAGTAATGCAGTTCACTTAAGTTGGGCTGGATGAGGATCTGGTAAGACCTATCGAACAGGATGGAGATTCGTTTCCATCCTGTTCGTGTTTTGAGATGCCAGGTCGCATAGGACATACAGCCGATTTATC
>NZ_RZRV01000066.1:0-21198 GCF_004023085.1 Mesorhizobium sp. M7A.F.Ca.US.010.02.1.1
GGGTGGGGGTCCGTGCCGGGCAGACATCTCAGGAATTCCATATGCGATAGCCCTGCCACTTGTGGGGAGATGCCGGTAGGGCAGAGGGGGGCGTGAAGGAACGCCAGCCTTGGTCACTTCTAGATAGCTGACAGCTGTCAGGCGGCGCATCTTAGCCAACAGAGACGTCGGTGGGACAGCGCCCCCCTCTGGCTTGCCAGCCATCTTCCCCCACGAGGGGGAGATCGCCAATCTCCTACCTTTGCGCCAGCCGGCTGCTTTCCACGGCAATGCCGAGCAGCGCCTGCCTTGCCAATGCGACGGAAAGATCCGGCCGCCGCCTGGTCTGCAGCACCGCCGTCTGGAGCCGGGTCAACGCGCGGCTGAGCGCGTCGACGTTCCAGCGTTCCAGCGCCTTCTCGACCAGCTTGCGCCTGGAGAAAAACACCGGCGGGCGGGCGGCGGCGACGACCGAGGCGGCGTTGCGGTTGCTGGACTCCATCTGGCCACGCATGGCCTGGATCTGCTGCAGCTGCCGCATCGCCGAGGACAGCACCAGAAAGGGCTGGCCGCCAGACTGGCAATGGCGGGTGAAGGCGATATCGAAGTCGCCGATCTTGCCTTCGAGAAGCGCGTCGACCGCGTCGTCGAAAGAGGCGCCGGAGACATCACCCGACATCGCCTTGACCTCTTCCAGGCCGATCTCGTTCTGGCCATGGGCGTAGAGCACGAGCTTTTCGATCTCGCCGCGCGAGGCCAACCGGTCGCCGCCGAGATTACGGCGCAGCGCCTGCCTCGCCTCCATGGTCATCGACATGCCGGCCTTGCCCAGTTCGGCATCAATGACGCCGTCGATGTCGCGCGCCTCATCGGCATAGCACGGCAGCGCCATGGCATTGTCCGCCGCCTCGACGATGGCGCGCAGGCCGACACCCTTCTTGAGATCGCCGGCCTCGATGAGAATGATGGCATCGCGCGCGGGCTCCGCCGTCAGCGCCTTGACGTCGTCGGCCAATGCCTTCTGGCCGCTGGCATTGCGCACCCATAGCAGCCGCCGGTCGGAAAACATCGGCACGGTGCGGGCTTCGTCGAGCAG
The DNA here is from genome assembly GCF_004023085.1 of Mesorhizobium sp. M7A.F.Ca.US.010.02.1.1. Lineage (NCBI taxonomy): Bacteria > Pseudomonadati > Pseudomonadota > Alphaproteobacteria > Hyphomicrobiales > Phyllobacteriaceae > Mesorhizobium > Mesorhizobium sp. M7A.F.Ca.US.010.02.1.1. Next base: position 1,076 of record NZ_RZRV01000066.1, read on the forward strand.
CCGGCCCTCGTCGCGGTCGACCTCCGAACCTTCGAGCCTGACCACCGAGAAGGGATCGTCGAGAGCCAGGCCGGTCTTGCCGGCAAAGGCCTTCGCCCGCTCGGAGACGAGGCCGCGATCGGGGCCGTAAAGCAGGACGATGGAAATGCGCGCATCAGGCCGCGCCAACCACCCATCGACCTCATATGCTTTCTTCTGTGCCATGGCGGGTTGGTTAGCATGATGCGGGGGCGGGGTGAATGGAGGTTGGTGATTGGGGCAAAGGATGATGCGCGTGATTTTCTCGCAGCGTGGAAGATTGGCAAAAGCGGCGGAGCGAGTAATCTCCCCCCTTGAGGGGAGATGTCGCCGAAGGCGACAGAGGGGGTCGTTGCGCGTGGAGCGCTAACCTTCGTCTGCCGCAAGGAGGTCGCATCCAGTCGAACCGACCCCCTCTGGCCTGCCGGCCATCTCCCCCTCAAGGAGGGAGATTACGCTTCGCCGCCTTCGCCAATCACCTTATCTTCCGGCAAACCCAGCCCAACCTTCTCCCTAATTGCGCGCCATCCCCCAACATCGACAAGAAATTTCGTCGACATATCTTCATCTTGGTGCTGGGGAGGCTGGATCGGCCGGCGCGGCCGGGACCGACGTCCGCATGCTACCCCGACGAATTCGCACTGGCCTGGCGGCGCAGATATGCAAATATCGGCACCAGGCAACATTGGAGGACAAAGGTCATGGCCGATGCTGGGATGTTGCGTTTCCACGTTCCGGAACCGGAAGTGCGGCCGGGCGGGACGCCTGACTTTTCCAATGTGCCGATCCCCAAGGCCGGCTCGGTGCCGCGCCCCGAGATCGATGTCGATCCGCGAACCATCCGCGATCATGCCTTCTCGATCATCCGTGTGCTGAACCGCAATGGCGAGGCCGTCGGTCCCTGGGCCGGCCTGCTTTCCAGCGACGAGCTGCTGGCCGGGCTGCGCCACATGATGACGCTGCGGGCCTTCGACGCGCGCATGCAGATGGCGCAGCGGCAGGGCAAGACCTCGTTCTACATGCAGCATCTGGGCGAAGAGGCGGTGGCTTGCGCCTTCCGCAAGGCGCTGGCGCCGGGCGATATGAATTTTCCGACCTATCGCCAGGCAGGGCTGCTCATCGCCGACGGCTATCCGATGGTCACGATGATGAACCAGATCTATTCCAACGAGGCCGACCCGCTGAAAGGCCGGCAATTGCCGGTCATGTATTCGTCGAAGGAGCACGGCTTCTTCTCGATCTCCGGCAATCTGGCGACGCAGTACATCCAGGCGGTCGGCTGGGCGATGGCCTCGGCGATATCGAACGATTCGCGCATCGCAGCCGCGTGGATCGGCGACGGCTCGACGGCCGAATCCGATTTCCACTCGGCGCTGGTGTTCGCCTCCACCTACAAGGCGCCCGTCGTGCTCAACGTCGTCAACAACCAGTGGGCGATCTCGACCTTTCAAGGCATCGCACGCGGCGGCTCGGGCACCTTCGCGGCGAGAGGCCTTGGCTTCGGCATCCCGTCGCTGCGCGTCGACGGTAATGATTATCTCGCGGTGCATGCCGTTGCCAAATGGGCGGCGGAGCGGGCGCGCAGCAATCTCGGGCCGACGCTGGTCGAATATGTCACCTACCGTGCCGGCGCGCATTCGAGCTCGGACGATCCCTCGGCCTATCGGCCAAAGACCGAATCCGACGCCTGGCCGCTCGGCGACCCTATCGTGCGGCTGAAGAACCATCTCATCGCGCTCGGCGTCTGGTCGGACGAGCGGCACGCGCAGGCCGAGGCGGAAATCCTCGACACGGTCATCGCGGCGCAGAAGGAAGCGGAAAGCCACGGCACGCTGCATGCCGGCGGCAAGCCGTCGACACGCGACATGTTCGAAGGGCTCTATGCCGAGATGCCGCCGCATCTCAGACGCCAGCGCCAGCAGGCGGGGGTTTGAGCCATGCCGAGACGGACCATGATCGAGGCCATTCGCGATGCCATGGACGTGTCGATGGGGCGCGACGACAAAGTCGTCGTGTTCGGCGAAGATGTCGGCTTCTTCGGCGGCGTATTCCGCTGCACGCAAGGCCTGCAGGCCAAATACGGCAAGAGCCGCTGCTTCGATGCGCCGATCAACGAATCCGGCATTGTCGGCTCGGCCATCGGCATGGCCGCCTATGGCCTGAAGCCGTGCGTGGAGATTCAGTTTGCCGACTACATGTATCCGGCTTACGACCAGCTGACGCAGGAAGCGGCACGGCTGCGTTACCGCTCCAACGGCGATTTCACCTGTCCGATCGTGGTGCGCATGCCGACCGGCGGCGGCATTTTTGGCGGCCAGACGCACAGCCAGAGCCCGGAAGCGCTGTTCACCCATGTGTCGGGACTGAAGACCGTGGTGCCGTCCAACCCACATGACGCCAAAGGGCTACTCATCGCGGCGATCGAAGACCCCGATCCGGTGATTTTTTTGGAGCCGAAGCGGCTCTACAACGGCCCTTTCGACGGCCATCACGACCGGCCGGTGACGCCGTGGTCGAAACATGAGCTCGGAGAGGTCGCCGACGGCCACTACACCGTGCCGCTCGGCAAGGCGGCGATCCGCCGGGCAGGCTCGGCCCTCACCGTGCTCGCCTACGGCACCATGGTCTATGTCGCGCAGGCCGCGGTCGAGGAAACCGGCATCGATGCCGAGATCATCGATCTCAGGACCCTTTTGCCGCTCGATCTCGACACGATCGTCGCCTCGGTCAAGAAGACTGGGCGCTGCGTCATCGTGCACGAGGCGACGCTGACATCGGGCTTCGGCGCCGAACTGTCGGCCCTGGTGCAGGAAAACTGCTTCTATCACCTCGAAGCGCCGGTCGCTCGCGTTGCCGGCTGGGACACGCCCTATCCGCATGCGCAGGAATGGGACTATTTCCCCGGTCCCGCCCGGGTAGGCCGTGCTTTGCTTGAAACCATGGGGGCCTGAGATGGGCGAACACATCATCAAGCTGCCCGATGTCGGCGAGGGTGTCGCCGAAGCCGAGCTCGTCGAATGGCACGTCAAGATCGGCGACATCGTGCGCGAGGACACCGTGCTTGCCGCCGTCATGACCGACAAGGCGACGGTCGAAATCCCGTCGCCTGTCGACGGCGAAATCCTGTGGCTGGGCGCCGAGATCGGCGACACGGTGGCGATCGGCTCGCCCATCGTGCGGCTGAAGGTGGCGGGCGAGGTCAATGTTGCGGGTGGTGCGACGCCGGCAAAAGTCACGGCTGAGAGTACCCCCACCCCTAGCCCCTCACAAGGGGGAGGGGGACGCGCCACGGCCTCCAAGGGCGGAGCAAAATCTACTTCGCCATCATCAGAGTCCTCCGCAAAAAGCGTGCGAGCAGCGCAGACAGAATCCCCCTCCCCCTTGTGGGGAGGGGCTAGGGGCGGGGGTACTGCGCCGACGTCCGGAGTTGTCGCGCCCGCCGGCGCACCCCGTCCCGAGGGCGAAAGACCGTTGGCCTCTCCGGCCGTCCGTCTGCGGGCAAAAGAGGCGGGCATCGATCTCCGGCAGGTTGCGGGGAGCGGCCCTGCCGGGCGCATCGGCCATGAGGATATCGAGGCGTTCCTGGCGCGCGGCCCGCAGGTCGCCAGGACATCCGGTCTCGCCCGCAACGATACGATACAGGACATCAAGGTGGTCGGGCTGCGGCGCAAGATCGCCGAGAAGATGACGCTGTCCAAATCGCGCATCCCGCACATCACCTATGTCGAGGAGATCGACGTCACCGCGCTGGAGGAATTGCGCGCCGCACTCAACAAGGAGAAGCGCCCAGGTAAGGGTGGCGTGGAGCGGCCGAAGCTGACGCTGCTGCCGTTCCTGATGCGGGCGATGGTCAAGGCGATAGCGGACCAGCCCAACCTCAATTCGCTGTTCGACGACGAGGCCGGCATCATCCACCAGCATGGCGGCATCCATATCGGCATTGCCGCGCAGACGCCGTCGGGGCTGGTGGTGCCGGTGGTCAGGCATGCCGAGGCGCGCGACATCTGGGAATGCGGCACTGAGGTCATCAGGTTGGCCGAGGCTGCCAAGTCCGGCACCGCGACACGCGACGAGCTGTCCGGCTCGACCATCACCATCACCTCGCTCGGCGCCATGGGCGGCGTGGCGACGACGCCGGTGATCAACCATCCGGAAGTGGCGATCATCGGCGTCAACAAGATGATGGTGCGGCCGGTGTGGGACGGCACCCAGTTCATGCCGCGCAAGATGATGAACCTGTCGTCGAGCTTCGACCATCGCGTCATCGACGGCTGGGACGCGGCGGTGTTCATCCAGCGGATAAAGACGCTGCTGGAAACACCGGCGCTGATTTTCGTGGATTGAGGGTGATGAGGCCGATGTCGAAGTCCCCCTCACCCGGATTGCCAGCCGAATTGCAAAGGCAATTCGGGGCAATCCGACCTCTCCCCGAGGGGAGAGGAGGTCGTCAGCGCAGGCGCCAGTCTCTTCTCCCCAGCGGGGAGAAGGTGGCCGCGAAGCGGCCGGATGAGGGGGCCTTCGTCACCATAGAGAGCGTGCCGTCATGAAAGAAATCTCCTGCAAGCTGCTCGTCATCGGCGCCGGTCCTGGCGGTTACATCTGCGCCATCCGCGCGGGACAGCTCGGCGTCGATACGGTAATCGTCGAGGCCGGCAAACCGGGCGGCACCTGCCTCAATGTCGGCTGCATCCCATCCAAGGCGCTGATCCATGCGGCGGAAGAGTTCGAGAGGGTCTCGCACATGGAAGGCGGCAAGAGCCCGCTTGGCATTTCGCTCACCGCACCGACGCTCGACCTGGCTAAGACGATCACTTGGAAGGACGGCATCGTGAGCCGGCTCAACAGCGGCGTCGCCGGCCTGCTCAAGAAGGCAGGAGTCAAGACCGTGCATGGCTGGGCGAGCTTTCGCGACGGCAAGACTGTGGAGGTCGAGACCGAGACGGGAAGCCAAGTGATCCGCGCCGAGGCGATCGTCATCGCCACCGGCTCGACGCCGGTCGAACTGCCGTTCCTGCCCTTTGGCGGTCCGGTGATTTCCTCAACCGAGGCGCTGGCACTCGGTGAGGTGCCAAAAAAACTTGCCGTCGTTGGTGGCGGCTATATCGGACTGGAACTCGGCATGGCCTTCGCCAAAATGGGCGCCAAAGTGACCGTGGTCGAGGCGTTGCCGCGCGTGCTGGCGCAATATGATGCGGAACTCACCCGGCCGGTGGTCAAGCGGCTCAACGCACTCGGCATCGAGGTGATGCTGGGTGCAAAGGCCAAGGGGCTGTCGACCAAAGGCGACGCGCTGCTGATCGAGACATCCGACGGCAAGAGCGCCAAGGTCGCCGCCGAAAAAATCCTGGTGACGGTCGGCCGCAAGCCGGTGACCGAAGGCTGGGGGCTCGACCAGATCGACCTTGATATGGCTGGAAAATTCATCCGCATCGACGAGCAGTGCCGCACCTCGATGCGCGGCATCTTTGCCATCGGTGACGTCACCGGTGAGCCGATGCTGGCGCACCGGGCGATGGCCCAGGGCGAGATGGTCGCCGAGATCATCGCCGGTCACAAGCGCAACTGGGACAAGCGCGCCATTCCCGCCGTTTGCTTCACCGATCCGGAACTCGTCACCGCTGGTCTTTCACCGGAAGAGGCCAGAGCTCTGGGCGGCGAGATCAAGATCGGCATGTTCCCGTTCGCCGCCAATGGCCGGGCGATGACGAAGCTGGGCGAAGACGGCTTCGTCCGCGTGGTGGCGCGGGCCGACAACCATCTGGTGCTTGGCATCCAGGCGGTCGGGAAAGGTGTGTCGGAACTGGCGGCGTCATTCGGGCTGGCGCTGGAGATGGGCGCGCGGCTGGAGGACATTGCCGGCACGATCCATGCGCATCCGACGCAGGGCGAAGGGTTCCAGGAAGCGGCGCTCAAGGCGCTGGGGCACGCGCTGCATATTTGAGGATGCTTACCCTCCCCCTTGTGGGGAGGGTCGATCCGCGAAGCGGAGCGGGGTGGGGGTCCTCGCCGACCGTCAGCGCTCACCCCACCCCGTCTCGCAGTCTACGCTTCGCTACGCATGCGAGCCGACCCTCCCCACAAGGGGGAGGGTGAAGAACTTCAGCTCGCCAGCCGGCTCACCATCTCGTGCTGGGCATAGGCGCGGCCGAAGCGGTTGGCTAGGAATGCGTCGAGCGCGATGTCTTCCTGCTTGACGAAGCCGGTCGCCGGCAGGCTGCCGTCGGCCAGCATGTCGAGCACGGCGCAGATGCCGGATGCGGTGGTGATCTGGATGGCGCTGCGCACCGTGTCGCCGACACGCTTCGAGTAGATCTTGTTGGCGTAGGTCTCCTGCAGCAGGCGGCCGTTCTTGCGGCCCGAGACGGTGACGAAGACGATGACCACATCCTGCAGCGTCGCCGGCAGGGCGCTCTCGAAAATGTCCTTCAGCACGTCGCGGCGGTGGCGCAGGCCAAGGTCGTTGAGCAGCGCCTTCATGATCGCGGCGTGGCCGGGGTAGCGGATGGTGCGGTAGTTCAGCGTGCGCACCTTGCCCTTCAGCGTCTCGGCCAGCGTGCCGAGCCCACCGGAGGTGTTGAAGGCTTCGTAAGTGACGCCGTCGAGTGAGAATTCCTCGCGCTCCTCCAGCGGCGGCACCTCGACCAGTTCGCCCTCGACGATCGCCTCGCAGGGCTCGCAATATTCGTTGATGACGCCGTCGGTGCTCCAGGTCAGATTGTAGTTCAACGCATTGGACGGGTATTGCGGCAAAGCGCCGACGCGCATGCGCACGCTTTCGAGCGTGTCGAATCGGCTGGCGAGATCGTTGGCGACGATCGAGATGAAGCCCGGCGCCAGGCCGCATTGCGGAATGAAGGCGTTTCTGCCGGAGCGCGCCAATTCTTTGACGCGGCGGGTCGAGACGACATCCTCGGTCAGGTCGAGATAGTGCACGCCGGCACTGGCCGCTGCCTCGGCGATGCGGGTGGTCAGATGGAAGGGAGCGGCGCTGAGCACCGCGAATTTGCCGGCGAGGGCGGCTTCCAGCGTGCCGGATGCCTCGATGTCGAGCTCCAGCGTCGCGACCGTGGCCGGCAGTTCGGCGGAAGCGAGCTGTGCTGCCGAGCGGTCGACGAGCGTGACCTGATAATCCCCCGTGGCGGCGAGCATCTCGGCAATGGTCGAGCCGATCTTTCCGGCGCCGACAACGACAATTTTCTTCATGACCGATCCCTCACTGATTGTAAGCCCAGATTCGCAGCTTGCCCGTCGAATGGAAGCGTGGTTTTGTTCGAAACGAAACCATCTATTGGCTAGTCTGCCGAGAAGAATCGTCGAAATGCTCAGTGACGCCGAACAAGCCCTGCTTTCCCTGCTGCGCGAGAATGCGCGCGCCTCGACCGCCGAGCTGGCGCGGCGGCTTGGCGTCTCGCGGACCACGGTACAGAGCCGGATCGAACGGCTGGAGCAGCGCGGCATCATATCAGGCTATGGCGTGCGGCTGGCGCCGGATTACGAGCAGGGGCTGGTGCGGGCACATGTGCTGCTCACCGTGACGCCCAAGCTCGCCGACAAGGTGGTGCGCGCCCTGCGCGGCCTGGCGACGGTCAGGACGCTGCATTCGGTCAGCGGCAATTTCGATATGATCGTCATCGTCGACGCGCCGTCGATCCGCGACCTCGACATGCTGCTCGACCAGATCGGCGCCATGGACGGAGTCGAGCGGACTTTGTCGTCGATCATCCTGTCGACGCGGATAGATAGGTGAAGCTGCTGATCTCCCCCCTTGCCGGGGAGATGGCCGGCAGGCCAGAGGGGGGTGCTCAGGCGCTAGCCTCGGCCATCTGCGCCGTGTGACAGATCGACAGGTCGGCGGGACAGCACCCCCCTCTGCCTTGCCAGGCATCTCCCCCGCAAGGGGGGAGATTGGCCGTCACTTCGGCTTTCGCCAATTTCCTTACCTCAGGCATTGGACGAATGGTTCATTTCGCCTACCAATCCAGCGCCGGCGGAAAGCTCACCGCCACCTCAAGGCCAGGCCGACAATCCTCAAGCGTAATCGACGCGCCATGCAGGTCGGCGATGGCCCTGACAAGGCTGAGACCCAGCCCGCTGCCGGATGTCGACCGGCTATGGTCCAGCCGATAAAGCCGCTGAAACACTTTTTCATGTTCGTCGGTGGGAATGCCGGGACCGTTGTCGGCGACACCGGCAACGACGCGTTCGCCCTGGCGCGTCGCCGACAGCTTTATCGTCGTGCCCGATGGACAATGGCGCAGCGCGTTCTCGACCAGATTGGCGAACATCTGCGTCAACAGCTCGCGATCGCCATGGATCCGGTCCGTCGTTTCCTGTGGTTGCGCCAACGACAGCGACTTTCCGTCGTCCTCGGCAACATCGGCATAGATCTCGGCGATGGTTTGCAGCACCTCGCCCAGATCGACATCGGTGAACCGCGCCCGGCGCGCGCCGGCTTCGATCTGCGCGATGCGCAGCAGCGCATCGAAGGTCTCGTTGATCTGCAGGCTCTCGGCATGCGCCTCGGCCAGCTCAGCCGCGATCTTCTGGCCCGACAGATTCTTTTCCGATGCGGTGTCGAGGATCATCTGCAACCGGTTGAGGGGCGTCTTCAGATCGTGGGCGATGTTGGCGCTGACCTGTTTCATGCCTTCGACCAGTGCCGACAGGCGATCGAGCGCGGCATTGACCTGGCTGGAGACGATGTCGATGTCGTCGCCCTTGCCGGTCAGCGGAATGCGGGTGTCCAGCCGTCCATGCGAGACATCCACCATGGTGGCGGCGATGCCGTCGAGACGGCGCTGGACTCGCGAAGCCAGCAGGGCGCCGCCGGCGACCGCCAGCCCGGTGATGATCAGGGTTCCCCAGCCAAAGCTCATCAGCACGATCCTCTCCAGCTCCTCCGTCTCGGAAAGGCTGAAGGCGACGGTCAAGGTGTTGCCGCCGACCGGGCCGGAATAGGCGCGGTACTCGGCGCCGGGCGGCACGCCGGGCATTTCGGTGTCGAACATCGAGAAGCCGTCGGGAAGCCCTGCCGCGGTGAAGTTGCCGGCCAGGCGATTGCCCGTCGTGTCGGTCAGCGAAAACAGCTGCTCCTTCTTGAGGCTGCGCAGGGAGTGGCTGCCGACGGTCTCAACCAGCTCCTTGAGATCGTTCTCGGCATAGGTCGCGGCGACGACCGCGTAGGTCTCCTTGATGGTGTCGTCGAGCCGCTCGGCAAGATCGGCGCTCATCATCTGGTAGACGATGGCGCCAGACAGGACGAAGGCCAGCACGAACAGGAAGGCGAAGGTCAGGGCCAGCCGGAACGGCGTGCTGCGCAGCAGGCGGGACCATGTTCCGGTCATGACGGCGCGTGCAGGCTGTAGCCGGTGTTGCGGACGGTGTGGATGAGCTGGGTTTCGAAGGGCTTGTCGACCTTGGCCCGCAGCCGGCTGATATGGGTCTCGACGACGCTGGTCCTGGGATCGAAATGAAAATCCCAGACGCGCTCCAGAAGCATGGTGCGGGTGATGACACGGCCTTCGCCGCGCATCAGCACTTCCAGCAGGCTGAATTCCCGCGGCTGCAGGTCGATCGGCTGGCGCTGCCTAGTGACCCGCCGCATGATCAAGTCCATTTCGAGGTCGGCGACCCGCAGGACGGTTTTCTGCTCCTGCGCCGCCGGCCGCCGGCCAAGCGCGTTGATGCGGGCGAGAAGCTCGGAAAAGGCGAAGGGCTTGACCAGATAGTCGTCGCCGCCGGCCTCGAGCCCCTCGACGCGGTCGTCGATGCCGCCGACGGAGGTGAGAAAGATCGCCGGCGTCCGCACGCCCGCGGCGCGCACCGCCTTGATCATCGACAGGCCGTCGAGACCGGGGATCATCCGATCGGCGATGATCACGTCGTAATTGCCCCGGGTCGCCGCGAACAGCGCGTCATGTCCGTTGCGCAGGAGGTCGCAGACATGGCCGGCCTCGGTCAGTCCCCTGACGATATAGGCGGCCGTCCTGTGGTCGTCCTCGACGAGAAGCAGTCGCATGAAAAATCCGGTCCGTTGCCGAGATGGAGAGGCTATCACCGGCACGGGCTTGTTCCTAGGATGTCACGACGCGCAGGTATTCGGAGCGGCTTCCCCCAACTTCGTCATCGTCGGGTCGGCGCTGCGTCGCTACGCTCCTTGCTCCGCGCGCGGATGACGAAGCCAAGATTTCAGCCCAGGTCCAGCAACAGTTCATCAGCCTCGTCGGTTGTCCCCTTCAGGGTCATGTGCAGGACGAGCGCAATGATGCAGCCGAGGAAGAGCAGGCTGGTGAAGATGGTGCCGAGACCCAGGCCGCCATGCCTGGCCGACCGCGACAGCAGGTCGCCGAAGGAAGCGCCGAGCGGCCGCGTCAGGATATAGGCGAGCCAGAAGGCCAGGATGCCGTCGAGACTGAGCAGCCAGTAGGCGAGCGCTATCAGCGCGATGACGCCGCCGAACAGCAGCCCCGATGTGAGGTAGCCCATGTCGAAGCTTTCGGCGACGAGATCGCCAGCGGCGGTGCCGAGAGCGAAGGTCAAGAGGATCGCCAGCCAGTAGAAGATCTCGCGCCTGGTGGTGAAGATGGTGTGGATCGACAGCGTCCGTTCGCTGGCGTACCAGACCGCGAATGTCGCAGCGAGCGCGACCGAGAAGGCGATGGTTGCCGTCTGCAGGCGCACGCCGAAACCGTCGACGAGGCTGTCCGTCACCAGCGTGCCGACGATGCTGATCAGCACCACCGCCGGCCAATAAGCCCACGGCACATAGCGTTTCCGCGTAAACTGCAGGACAAGGGCCGTGGTCAGGACGCCGGTCATGATCAGCGAGGTGGCGGTCAGCCCAAGCCCGAGTGTGTCGGCAAGATAATCCGCCGCGGTCTCGCCCGTGGTGACCGCCATCAGCTTGACCAGCCAGAAGTCGAGGGTGACGTCGGGAACCCTGCTGTGGCTCGGTGCGGCGGGTTGTTGCCTGTTGGGCGCGAGCATGGCTGAAGTCCAGAGGTCGACGGTTGCGGCGGGGCGGTGGCGATCCACCCCGCGCATCGTAAGCAAACGAGTTCACACCGGCCTGTCCGGCGGCATACAAATTCGTAAGAATGGCGCGCAAAAGGCATTGGGAATGCCTGGCTGCGTTTGATGGAATGCGGCGCCTTGCATCCGCCATTGCTGCTCAACGGCGCGCTGATGGCGGGCGCGATGCCGGGCCGCACGTTCGGCCCGACCCACCCTGCGCTCTAGTGATCGGTGGTTCTAGCTGCCGAGCGGATGCGGCATGTAGCCGACGAAGCCGGCGATCTTCCAGCTGCCGCCGACCTTGCTGCAGAAATACAGCGTCTGCCATTTCAAGCGATCGACGCTGCCGTCCGCCTTGGCAACCAAGCCGTCGAATTTCTTGTGCAGCACGGCGCGGTCGCCGTCGACATCGATGTCGCGCATGTTGGTGACGCGAAACAGCGCCTCGCGCAGCGGCTCGGCGAATTTGGTCGCCGCCGTCTCCCTGGCCTGGCGCAGCCATTCGTCGCGGTAGATGTCCAGCCTTGGAAACTGCAGCCGCCAGGCGTCGGCGTTATGCAGGAAATGAGCATGCATGCCGAAGAAGCTCTCGCCGACGAAATCATCCTCGACCATGGCCCAGTCCTGGCCGATGAAGGCGTCGATGTCGCGCCGCACCAGCATTTCCCAGAGCGCGTGGCGATCGGTATCGCCTGATGGAAACGGGTTCTTGTCGTAAGTCATTGCTGGGTGTCTCCGCTCTGGCAAATGCGTCTGTGCGTTACGGCTCCCAAGTCGCCCGCCAGCGCGTACGATGCAAGCGCTCTTGTAATAAAGCAACGCGGATTTCGAAGAATGTTGCTTTCCAACAAGCCCCCTATGAGGATCGCCCCGATCGGCGTAAGTGTCGATCGAAGCGGGCGCTGCCATGGCACCCCGTCCTGTCATCAGAGGAGGCTTGTCCCTTGCCGAAACAGTGTTTTGGAACATCGCATGTGCCGTTGTCGCCAGCCGTGCGGGCCGGTGATCTCGTCTATGTCTCGGGGCAAGTGCCTGTCGGCAGCGATGGCATCGTGGTCAAGGGCGGCATAACGGAGCAGACCGAGCAGGTGCTCGCCAACATCAAGGCCGCACTGGCGCTGGCCGGCTGCACAATGGACGATGTGGTGAAGACCACGGTCTGGCTGGAGGATGCGCGCGATTTCGGCGCCTTCAACGCGGTCTATGCCCGGCACTTCCCCAAAGACCCGCCGGCCCGCACCACGGTCGAATCGCGGCTGATGATCGACATCAAGATCGAGGTCGAGGCGGTCGCCTACCGGCCTCTCTGAGCAAAAAGCAACGAAGCGGAGGTTACCCCAATGCAATTCGACCTCCTGCTGAAGGGCGGACGGCTGATCGATCCGGCCGCTGGCCTCGACGCGCTACGTGATGTCGCCATCGCCAATGGCCGCGTTGCCGCGGTCGACGCCGATATCCCGGCGGACAGCGCCGCGCAGATCGTCGATGCCGGCGGCTGCATCGTCACGCCGGGCCTGGTCGACCTGCACAGCCACGTCTATTGGGGCGGCACGTCGCTCGGCGTCGATGCCGATCGGCTGGCCGCCAAGAGCGGCACCACCACCTTCATCGATGCGGGCAGTGCGGGAGCCGGCAATTTCCTCGGCTTCCGCCGCCATGTCATGGAGCGGTCGAAGGTCCGCATCCTGGCCTATGTCAACATTTCCTTTGCCGGCATTTTCGGCTTCTCGCAGACGGTGTCGGTCGGCGAGTGCAGCGACCTCAGGCTGTGCGAGCCGCGCGAGGTGGTCGCGGCGGTGCGTGAACACCGCGATGTCGTGGTCGGCGTAAAAGTCCGCTCCGGCAAGCATGCCGGCGGCACCAGCGGCATCGCCCCGGTGGATCTGGCGCTGGAGGCCGCCGACCAGGCTGGCCTGCCGCTGATGGCGCATATCGATGAGCCGCCGCCCGGCCGCTCGGAAGTGCTGCCGCGCCTGCGCAAGGGTGACATCCTCACCCACTGCTTCCGGCCGTTTCCCAATGCGCCGGTGTTCGCCTCCGGCGCGGTGCGGCCCGACATGCGGCTGGCGCGCGAGCGCGGCGTCATCTTCGACATCGGCCACGGCATGGGCTCGTTCGATTTCGCCGTCGCCCGCGCCATGCTTGAGGAAGGGCTGGCCCCGGACGTGATCTCGAGCGACGTGCATCTCTACTGCGTCGATGGGCCGGCCTTCGACATCCTGGTCTGCATGTCGAAGCTGCTGGCGCTCGGCATGCCGCTGGTCGAGGTCCTGCGCGCCGCCACGCAAGCGCCGGCGAGGGCGATCGCGCGGCCTGATCTCGGCACGCTGGCGGTGGGCACCGTCGGCGATGTCGCCGTGCTCCGGCAGCGCCCGGGCCGCTTCACCTTTGTCGATGCGGTCGGCGCGTCATTGGTCGCCGACCAGAGGCTGGTGTCGGAAGGCATCGTTATTGGCGGCACCTGGTGGCCGAACGAGGCGGCTGATCACAACGAGACCGAGCGTTTCGTGGCGCAGGCGTCACACACGCATGTCGAGGTGGCGGCGAGGCACTTTGGGCACCGGCATGAGTGAAAGTTCTGCGCGACTTCGTCATCCACAGGCGGAGCGGAAGCGAAGCGGACGCGCAGACCCGAGGATCCATGCCGTGACCATTGCCGAAGAATGCGACGGATCAGGATGGTTGTTCGATAGGCCCTTCATCGCCGTTGGTGCATTGAAAGCCGATTCTGGTCCGCTTTCGCGTGCACGAATGGCGCGGCATGGATCCTAGGGTCTGCGCCGCGTCGCTTCGCTCCTTGCTTCGCCCTAGAATGACGAATCCATAGGACGCTCGTTGCTTGAATTGCTAACCGCCCCAAAAACCGGCGTCTCAATGCCTTCCATCCGCGCCTTGATCTGCAGCGCCACATATTTCGAATAGAAGCGCGACAGCGCCAGATTGCCGCCGTGGAACCACAGCGCTTCCTGCGCGGTCGGCTTCCACATGTTGCGCAGCTCGCCCTGCCAAGGGCCGGGGTCGCCCTTGACGCCAGAGCCCAATCCCCAGCAGGGGCCGACCTTGTCGGCGACTTCACGTGAGACGATCGCCGCCACCGTCTCGTTCATCGACTGATAGCCTGTGCAGGCGATGATGGCGTCGGCGGCGAGTTCGCTGCCGTCCTCGAACAGGATGCCGCTCGGGGTCAGCGATTTGATGGCGACGCCGCTGCGGATGCCGATCTTGCCGTCGATGATCAGGTCGGAAGCGCCGACATCGATATAGTAGCCGGAGCCGGTGCGGTAGGCCTTCATCAGAAGGCCGGTCTCGTCGTCGCCGAAATCGAGGGCGAAGCCGGCGGCGCGCAGGCGGTCGTAGAACGCGGCATCGCGCGCCTTGATCACCTCGTAGAGCGCCCGCTGGCCCTTGGGCACCAGCGCGAACGGTGTCGAGGCGACGATCATGTCGGCTTTCTCGGTGGTGATGCCGCGCGCCAGTGCGTCTTCCGAGAAGATCTCGAAGCCGACTTCCATCAGCGTGCTCGATTTGACCACTGTGGTCGGCGAACGCTGGATCATGGTGACCTCGGCGCCGCTTTCCCAGAGGTCGACGCAGACATCGTGGCCGGAGCTTGCAGCGCCGATGACGGCGACGCGTCTGCCGCGGAATTTGTCGCCGCTGGCATACTGGCTGGAGTGCAGCAATTCGCCCTTGAACCGGTCGGCGCCCGGAAGATCGATCCGCCGTGGCGGGCCGTAGGCGCCGGTGGCGAAGACGATATGCTTCGGCTTCAGTGTGATCTGGCGGCCGACGCGGTCGACCACCACGGTCCAGACTTTTTCGGCCTCATCATAGGACGCGCTGAGGCATTTGGTGGCGACCCAGTAATTGAGCTCCATGACGCGCGTGTACATTTCCAGCCAGTCGCCCATCTTGTCCTTGGGCGTGAACACCGGCCAGTTTTCGGGGAAGGGGATATAGGGCAGATGGTCGTACCAGACCGGATCGTGCAGCACGAGCGTGCGGTAGCGGTTGCGCCAGGAATCGCCCGGCCGCGCATTTTTCTCGATGACGATGGTGGGCACGCCGAGCTGGCGCAGCCGCGCCCCCAGCATGATGCCGCCCTGGCCGCCGCCGATGACCAGGCAATAGGGCTGTTCATCAGTGCCGAGCTCGCGCGTCTCGCGCGCCCGCGCCTCCGACCAGGTCTCGCGCTGGGGATCGGCCTTGTGGCGCACGCCGAGTGGCCGGTCTGCGCCCTTGCGCTCCTCGAACCCTTTCAGGTCTGTCATTGCCGTGAACAGCGTGCGGCAGCGTCCGTCGCGAAGCCGCATGATGCCCTCTCCCCTGGCCACCACGGTTTCGAAGCTGAACCAGGCCTCGATGATGCCCTCGTCCGAGATCGCCTCGCCGGTAAGTTGCCACGCGCTCGGCTTGGCCGTCGCCAGCGTCGTCGCCAGCATGTCGGCGATCGCCGAGCGGCCTTCCATTGTGGTGATGTTCCAGGTGAAGGTCAGGAGATCGCGCCAGTAGCAGTCATCGACAAACAGGTTCGTCGCGGCCGCCGCGTCTCCCGCTTCGAGTACCTTGGCAAAGGACCCGAGCCATGCGGCTGCCTGTTTCGATGGGGCTATCTCGAGCATGTCTTTCCCTCTTCCTGCAACACGCCGCACACGGCGTAAAAATCTCAATTGTCGAACGCGGCGCCGCCCCTCATCCGCCTGCCGGCACCTTCTCCCCGTGAACGGGGAGAAGGGAGCTAGTCTCCGAGCGGCTCCATCTCCTTGCCGGTGCGGTGGATCTGGGCGTTGTATTTGATGCGGCGCACCGTCTCGCGGGCCGAACCGTCGAGCTTGTAGGCCGAGGCCACCGCCAGAAGGTCGATCGCCGCCAGGAAGGCGAAGCGCGAGGCCGTCGGCTTCAGCGTGTCGGGGTATTCGGGCACCGCCACCGTCAGCCTGACGTCGCAGGCGCGGGCGAGTTCGGTGTCGGGCGCGGTCACGGCGATCGCGTTGGCGCGGTAATGCTTGGCGAGCTCGACGGCCTCGATCACCTCGCGGGTGCGTCCCGTCGCCGAAATGGCGATCACCAGATCGCCCGGCTTGAGCGTCGAGGCGGTCATGCGCATCAGATAGGGGTCGCACTGGGAGCTGACTGTGATGCCGTAGCGGAACAGCCGGTATTGGGTTTCCTGCGCCAGCGCCGAGGAGCTGCCGCCGAGGCCGAAGACCGTAACCTGGCGCGCCTTGGCGATCAGCTCGGCGGCTTTCTGCAGCTGCGCCGGGTCGAGCTGCCGCTCGGCCTCCTGCAGCGCCCGGCGCGCCTCGCCGAACACGGCGTTCCAGAACGGCATGCCATTGTCATTGCTGACGGAGGGCGACTTGGCCAGATAAAGCGCGCCGACGACGAGGCTCTGCGCCAGCTTCAGCTTGAAGTCACGCACACCCTCGCAGCCGATGGCGCGGCAGAACCGGGTCACCGTCGGTTCGCTGACCCCGGCGCGCTGGGCAAGGGCGGCGTTGGACGCGTCGACGGCATATTTGACGTCGTCGAGCACGACGTCGGCGACACGCCGTTCGGCAGGGCGCAATTCGCTGTAGGAATCCTTGACCAGCGAAATGATGTCGGGAATGCGCCGGACAGGATCGCGCCCCTCGGTATCGGGGTCTGGAACAGGCTCGTCCTGGCTGCCAGCTTCGGTCATGGGGTCCTGGTCTTTCCCTGGGTTGCGAGGCTGCCGTCTTAGCATGTTTGCACGCCTTGGCTCCACGTGCCCGACCGCATCGCAACCGCAGCGTGTCGTTGGGGAAAGCTCACCTTCCTCCTCTCCTCTCCAGTCCGTGTCGGTCCAGAAGTATGTAGGAAAGCAACATGCATTTCAAGGGCGTGAAAATACCATTAAAACAACCAGATAGGTATATCACCCGATTTTCGTGATACAGTTATCATCGCCGGTGCTTGACAGGAAAGTAGGATAGTTACAGACTGATTTTCGCAGGGATGAGTCAATGGATCATCGCGCAATCTTCCCGGGGGGCAGATGAACACGGGCGATGCAAAAAAGCCGAAACTTGGCGTGCAGGCAGCGACCAAGATCTATCACACGGCCTCCGGCGACCTGCTGGCGCTGGACCGTTGCAGCCTCGATGTCAGCGCCAATGAAATCGTCTCGATCGTCGGTCCTTCCGGTTGCGGCAAGACCACGCTCTTGTGGTCGATGTCGGGCCTGCACAGCCTGACCAGCGGCGAGATCCGGCTCGACGGCAAGGCCATCACCGGTCCGCATCCCGATATCGGCATCGTTTTCCAGGAAGCGAACCTTCTGCCGTGGCGCAATCTCGATGCCAACATCCGCTTTCCCTTCGAGATCAAGGGCGAGAAGCCGGACCGGGCGTGGATCGCGCATCTGCTCAACCGGGTCGGGCTCGACGGCTTCGGCGGCAAATTTCCGCGCGAGTTGTCGGGCGGCATGCAGCAGCGTGCGGCGATCGTGCGGGCGCTGGCGCTGAAGCCCTCGGTGCTTTTGATGGACGAGCCGTTCGGCGCGCTCGACAGCTTCACCCGCGAGGAGATGAACCGGCTGGTCGAGGAGATCTGGCTCGACACCAAGACAACCATCGTCTTCATCACCCACTCCATCGAGGAAGCGATCTTCCTCTCCGACCGCGTCGTGGTGCTGAGCGCCCGGCCGGGGCGCGTCGCCAAGGAATATCGCGTGCCGTTTCCCCGGCCACGCTCGCTGGAGATCATGGCGACGAAAGAGGTCTTCGACCTCACCAACCGTATCAAGATGGACATTGTCGGCGAACGCACGCGGCCAAAAGCGCCGGAGCGCCCGAGCGCCGAGATCGTGAGGATCAGGCCGTGAGCGGAGGCGACGCCATTCCGGAATTTTCGAAGTCCAAGTCGGGTGCCAAGTCGGGCGACGGCCAAGAGGTCAGCCTGACCAATCTGTCGGCCTTCGCCAGCGGCCCCGGCATCAAGTCGGGCAAGGAGGTGGCGGCCATTCTTGCCGTGGCGGTGATCATCATCGGCGGCATCGAACTGGCGCTGCGGCTGTTCCACGTGCCGCTTTACATCATGCCGCCGCCGAGCTCGATCGCCTATGCGCTGTTCGACGAGTTCCCGCTGATCGCGCCGCATCTCGGCTACACGCTGGTCGAGCTGGTGTCCGGCTTTGCGATCGGCGCCGTTATCGGCCTCGTTCTGGCCGCCGTCATCACCCAGTTTCCGTTCGCTGAAAAAATCGTCGCGCCCTACATCCTGCTGCTCGTCACCACGCCGATGCTGGCGCTGGTGCCGCTTTTGATCCTGCGCTTCGGTTTCGGCTACACGCCGCGCATCATCGCGGTGGCGCTGGCTGCCGGGCCGATGGTGATGATCAATGCGGCGACAGGCTTTCGCCGCGTCGACAGCGCCAAGATCGCGCTGGCGCGCTCCTACGGCGCCAGCACCTTGCAGATATTCTGGAAGATCCGCGCGCCGATGGCGCTGCCGATGATCCTGGTCGGGCTGATGATCGGCGCCATTTTCGGCCTGCTCACCGCGGTCGGCGCCGAGATGGTCGGCGGCGGCTTCGGCCTCGGCAACCGGCTGACCACCTATTCGTCGATGATCCAGATGCCGCAGTTCTTCGCCGTGGTGCTGATCCTGTCGACGCTCGGCATCCTGATCTACGTGCTGTTCTTCCTGATCGGCAAGAAATGGGCGAGCTGGGAGGCTTGAACACAGGGATAAGACGGCGCCCGGGAGGCGGGCGGCAAGAGACTGACATCAAACAAAAAAGGGGAATGCCATGACCAAAGAGAACTCGATCCACCCGGCGGGGATCAGCCGCCGCTACTTCCTGCAGGTGACCGGTGCCGGGCTGGTGACGGCCACGGCGCTCGGCGCCACGGGCCTGAAGGCGAGAGCCGAGCCTTACGGCAAATTCACCTGGATCTCGCCGCGCGGCACGCTCGAAGTGCTCGACGACTATCCCTACTGGGCGGCCAAGAAGGCCGGCTATTTCGATGGGCTGGACACCGATATGCAGCCGGGGCCGTCGGACGGCACCGCGACGGTGAAGTTCGTTGATGTCGGCCAGGCCGATATGGGCTTCCCGTCGCCCGGCGTGTTCTCCTTCGCCATCCAGAACGGCATGAAGCTGAAGTCGGTGTTCCACATGGGCGCCCGCGACACGTTCAGCATCGCCTTCCGCAAGGGCGAGGGGTCGAACGACCTGAAGAAGCTGGAAGGCAAGACCATCCTGCTCGGCTCCGCCGCATGGCAGTCGATCACCGACCCGCTGCTGGCCGCGCAAGGCGTCGACATCAAGAAGGTCAAGTATGTCGAGGCCGGCTGGCCGACATGGGGCACCGCCCTTGCCGGTGGCCAGGGCGACGCCGCTTTGGCATGGGAAGGGCTGCGTGCCGAATGGATCGCCAAGGGGCTCGACTTCGAATACTGGCTCGGCGTGCAGAATTCCAAGCTGCCGGCCAACACCTTCGTCGTGCGCGCCGCCGACCTCGAGGATGCCGACAAG
The DNA here is from genome assembly GCF_004023085.1 of Mesorhizobium sp. M7A.F.Ca.US.010.02.1.1. Lineage (NCBI taxonomy): Bacteria > Pseudomonadati > Pseudomonadota > Alphaproteobacteria > Hyphomicrobiales > Phyllobacteriaceae > Mesorhizobium > Mesorhizobium sp. M7A.F.Ca.US.010.02.1.1. Next base: position 20,610 of record NZ_RZRV01000066.1, read on the forward strand.
AAGGCGTTGCTGGAAAAGTATCTGCGCGGCTGGGCGATGGGCCTCGAATTCGGCTACCAGAATCCCCGCGCGGCGGTCGAAGCGGTGTTCGAGCAGTTCCCGACGCTGGCCAAGAATCTCGGGCCCGAGCTCGGCACCACCTCGATCCTGCAGCAGATCAATGTCTTCCGTGGCGACATGGACAAGCGCGGCGGCTGGGGCTCGCACGACATGGCGAGCTGGCAGGGCTTTTTCGACGAGATCCACAAGATCGGCCAGATCACCGCCCCGGTGAAGGCCGAGGATGTCTGCACCAACGACCTGATCGGTCCGGCCAATGATTTCGACAAGGCCAAGGTCAAGGCCGATGCCGACGGCGCAAAACTGTCGGAAGGCTTCGCCGCGCTCGACGTCGAGAAGATCAAGGCGCATCTGTTCGATTCGGCGATCAAGTAGGGGCGCAAACGGATCATGTCGGCGCCGCCCCTTGTATCTGCACGAGATGATTATGTGCGATGGAAGCGATTGAGCCTCGGGCCGGATGGCCATCCGGCCCGAGGCTTGGCGAAGTCGCCCGCTGCCCCTCCGGCTACAACCGTCAATGAGCTTG
>NZ_RZRV01000067.1:0-20736 GCF_004023085.1 Mesorhizobium sp. M7A.F.Ca.US.010.02.1.1
GTCTTGCCTTCCAGCTTGCCGACGACCTGCTCGATTTGACCGCCGATGCCAGCCAGATGGGCAAGGCGACCGGCAAGGACGCCGCCGCCGGCAAGGGGACGCTGGTGGCCTTGCATGGTGCGAATTGGGCACGCGGCCAGCTTCACGGCCTCGTCGAACAGGCCCATGCACTGCTTGAGCCCTATGGCGACGATGCCCAATTGCTGAAGGAAGCGGCGACGTTCGTGGCGGCGCGTAACAGCTGAGGTTGTGCCAGCCGGAACATCGAGCTGATCGACGCACGCACGTCCCCGCCGGCCGGTTCTGAAATAGAGCTTGAGCGGAAGCCTGCCGAGGCAGAGGATCGACATCGCTTTGCCACCGCACGGCAAGCACGCGGTGCGGATAGAGTTGGAGGGATGCCATGTCGACCACCGACAAGCTGTTCACCGGTTCCATTCCCGAAGTCTACGACCGGGCGATGGTGCCGCTGATCTTCGAGCCCTATGCGCAGGATCTGGCGGAGAGAGTGTCGAAGCTCGGGCCGCAATCGGTGCTCGAAGTGGCGGCGGGCACCGGTGTGGTGACGCGTGCGCTGGCAGCAAGATTGCCGGCGCAAACACGCATCGTGGCCACCGACCTTAACCAGCCGATGCTCGACCACGCGCGCACGCGGATGTCGGACGATCCTCGTATCATCTGGCAGCAGGCCGACGCCCAGGCACTGCCCTTCGAGGACGCCCGGTTCGACGCCGTGGTCTGCCAATTTGGCGCGATGTTCTTCCCCGATCGGGTGGGCGCCTACGGGCAAGCGCGGCGGATGATGCGGCCGGGCGGGCATTTCCTGTTCAACGTCTGGGGTGCCATCGAAGACAACGAGTTCGCCGAGGAAGTGACGCGGGCACTCGGCCATTTCTTTCCGGCCGATCCGCCTCGCTTCATGGCAAGGACGCCGCATGGCTATCACGATGCGGACGTCATCCGCGCCGACCTTCATGCCGCCGGCTTCCGTGACATCACCATAGAGCCGCTGGATGCCGTCAGCGCCGCTTCCTCGCCATATGAGGCGGCCGCGGCCTATTGCCAGGGCACGCCCCTGCGGGCCGAGATCGAGGCGCGCGGTGGCTCGCTGGAGGAGGCGACGCGATACGTGGCGAATGCCCTTGGGAAACGGTTCGGGGAAGGTCCGGTGAGTGGCCGCATCCGCGCCCTCGTCGTGGAAGCGGCCTAGGCGTGCTGTCCATCCGGCGGCTCGCACGGCCTGCCTACCCGCAGAACGAAATTTTAATGTAAATGAAGCGTAATCCCGGCCATTAAAATGGTGCGTATGTGTTGGGGTTGCGCATGCCTGAATATTCGTCCTTCATCCGGTCGGTCCGGATCCGCTATATTTCAGGGTTGCTGATCTTCGCGCTGGCTTCCGCCGGCATCGTGATTGCGCTTGACCGCGTCAATTCCTTTCGCCGCGACATCGATGCGCTGAGCAGCAATCTCGTCATCTTCACCCGCGACCTGCGCAACGCGACCAGCTTTGCCGAGACGACCGGCACAGCCTGGCGGGCGGAGACACGCGATGCCCTGACCACATCGGCGCGCGGCCATTCGGAGCGTCTGACCGGCGAGATCGAGACGCTGACCGCCCAGCTTGCGGCGATCAAGCCGCGGCTGTCGATCAAGACCGTCAACGAACTCCAGTCCGCTTCCGTCAACGGCGATCTGTTCTGGTCGCCGCGCGACATGGTGCGCAATTTTAACCTGATGTCGGTGGCGCAGAAGGTCGACGAGTGGAGCTATCGCGAAATCCGCAACCAGAACGACCTGTTTGCCCAGCCTATGCTGGTTCGCGTCCGCACCGCCATGGATGATGAGCGCCACCTGGCCGATGCCTCAAGCGACAGACTGCTGCTGTGGGCGAGCGGCATCCTGTTCGCGGCACTTGCCATCGTCGCCTTCTGGATCTTCCGCCCGATGGAAGTGGCAATCCGCCGCGCCTTTGCCGAATCCGCCGAATCCCTGTTCAAGGCCGAGGCCGCCGACCGCGCCAAATCGGAATTCCTGGCCAATATGAGCCACGAAATCCGCACGCCGATGAACGGCGTGCTCGGCATGGCCGAACTGCTGGCGAAGACCGATCTGACCCCGCGCCAAAAGACCTTCACGGACGTCATCGTCAAATCCGGCAACGCGTTGCTCACCATCATCAACGACATCCTCGATTTCTCCAAGATCAATGCCGGCCAGCTCACCCTCGACCCTGCTCCCTTTCGCCTTTCCGAGGCGGTCGAGGATGTGGCGACGCTGGTCTCGGCGCGCGTCGCCGAAAAGAACCTCGAACTGATCGTGCGTGTCGACCCGCGCCTGCCGGCCCATGTCGTCGGTGACGCCGGCCGGTTCCGGCAGATCATCACCAACCTGCTCGGCAATGCCGTGAAATTCACCGAGAAGGGTCATGTGCTGATCGATGTCGGCGGCGAAATCGTCAACGACGTGGTCCAGCTCAAGGTCCGCGTCGAAGACACCGGCATCGGCATACCGGCCGAGAAACTGCAGAATGTATTCGAGAAATTCGCGCAGGTGGACGGCTCGTCCACCCGCCGTCATGAGGGCACGGGGCTGGGCCTCGCCATCGCCGCCCGCCTCGTCGACCTGATGGCAGGCAAGATCGGTGTCGAGAGCGAGATCGGCCGCGGCTCGGTGTTCTGGTTCGCGGTGCCGCTGCCCGCGCACCAGGCGGCAGCGCGCGACGAGATCGTGCCGGTCGACGTCACCGGCGCGCGCGTGCTGGTCATCGACGACAATCCGGTCAACCGCGAAATCCTGCTCGAGCAGCTCAGAAGCTGGAGCTTCGATTGTGCCGCCGCCGAAAGCGGCGCGGTGGGGCTTGCCTTCCTCGACCGCGCCTTTCAATTGGGCGCCGCCGTCGACTGCATCATCCTCGACTACCAAATGCCGGGCATGAACGGCGCCGATGTCGCCAGAGCCATTGCGTCCGACAGCCGGCTGTCCTCCATCCCGGTGGTGTTGCTGACCTCGGTCGACCAGGTCGATTTCGGCAAGATGATCATCGACTTCGGCATATCAGCACACCTGACCAAGCCGGCGCGCTCCGCGGTGCTGCTCGGCACCGTCATCTCGGTGATCCAGAAGGCCCGCTCGCAGGTCGGCAAGGCGCGATTCGTCCGCGAACCGATCGTGCAGGCTCCCCCGGCGGCGCCGCCCGCCTTCACCGTCACCCGCGGCCCGGCAATGCCGGTCGCGGCAGCGCCGGAATCGACAACCGCGCCGAACGGACCGATCGACATCCTCATTGCCGAGGACAATGACGTGAACCAACTGGTGTTCGGCCAGATCCTCAACGGGTTGGGCTTGAGCTACCGCATCGCCGGCAATGGCCGCACGGCGGTCGAGATGTACCGGGCGCTGCGCCCCAAGCTGATCCTGATGGATGTCTCGATGCCCGAAATGAACGGCTATGAGGCGACCCGCGCCATCCGGGCGATGGAGGTCTCGACGGGCGCCCACATCCCGATCATCGGCGTCACCGCGCACGCGCTGAAGGGTGATCGCGACAAGTGCATCGAATCAGGCATGGACGACTATCTGCCGAAGCCCGTTTCGCCCGACCGCCTCGGCACCAAGATCGGCACCTGGCTCAGCGAAACGGTCGTGGCCAAGACCGCCTAGACTGCATCCATGAGGATGCGTCAGACGGCTGCTGCCTCCAGACGATAGCGGCGCATCCAGTCGAGGCTTGTCGCGTCAGCAAGCTTTGCAACGCCGGGGCTTATATCCTCCTCGTCCGGCGCTCGGACCCTCAGGGCTTCGCAGATGCCTAGCAATGTCGCGGCCGGATTGCCTGAAAAGCGCTCATAGCCGACGCGCAGCGGGGATATGCCTTGCTCTGCGAACCAAATGTTCCAGGCCGCGTCATAGGTCTCGAGTTCCGCGACCTCTCGTTTGATCCGCTCGAAATCATATTGAGGCTCTTTCGGCGGCGCGACCCTTTCGATCTCGGTGCCGTCGGGAGCGATATGCCAAAGACCGGTCTGCTCTGCCTTGATCAGGGAGACAGCCTGCGCGAGCTTGTCCTCCCGCGAGAGGTGTATGTAGAGAACATTGCCGAATGCTCTTCCGAACCGCGCTCTGTCCGACTGCAGTTTTGGGAAAATCCGGTCGAGGATCGTCGAGAGCTCATCCAGATTTTCGCGCATCAAGCGAAGGCCGAAGAGGCCGGTCCCACCCTTGCCCGCAGCGATCGCCGCGTTGAGATAGACGACATTGAAGTCGAGCTCACTCATCGTGCCGCGATCCGGCAGCTTCCACTCTTCAGCCCACTCCAGCACATCCTGCCGCCGATAGAATGAGTGCGGATCGCCAGTCGTCTTCGTGGATGCCAGAAGCTTGCACAGCAGCGTGCTTCCGGTCCTCGGCGTGCCGCAGATAATGTATCCATCGAACATGTTGAGACCCATGCTGCTCGTCAAAGACAGGGCCGCCGCCCAGTAAAGATGGCGGCCGCTATAGCTGAAATCTTTGCTGGATGCGACGTTCCGGCTGTCGCTTATAAATGCCTTTCTCAGACAGAACATCGCGCCGGCAGCGGCCAAATTACCGGTTGCGCACCACCACGCACGCCCCACCGACGCTTTGCAATTTCTGGCAAATAACGTTGGCATCGGCGCGGCGGTCGACACCGATCCTGACCGCGTAGATGCCGCGCCGGCCGATCGGCGTGCGCACCCGGCTGACCACCGGATCATGCCCGTTGAGCAGGGCCGGGAACCGGCTCCTTATCCTGAGCCACTGGTTGATCGCGGCGCTGCGGCGAAAATTGCCGGCCACCTGGATGCCCCATGGCTTTATGTTGATCGAAGCCATGGCCACCGTCCGCGACATGATCACCGGCAGTTTTCGGCAAGCGACGGCAAAATCCGTCTTTGCGTCGAGCGGCTCGACTTTTCCGGCATAGGCCCGGTCCGTGAACTTGTCGGCTGGTTCGCCCATGATGTCTAAGACATAGCTTTCGGTCTCCATCGGCAGGAACCCCCCGGAGCTGAGCCAGCGCGACACCCGGCTCTCGCCGGCATTGTAGGCGGCGGCGGCCAGGCCGAGATTGCCGTAGCCGGTTTTCATTTCGGCGAGATATCTAGCCGAAGCCGGAATCGCCTGGTTGATGTCGAAGGAATTGGCAAGCCCGCGCATCTTGGCGGTGCCCGGCATGAACTGGGCAATGCCTTCGGCACCGACCGGACTGACGGCGTTGGGATCGAAACGGCTTTCCTTCCAGATCAGCCGGGCGAAGAAATCCCTGGACAGGCCGTTCTGGTCGGCATGCGCCTGGATCAGATTGCAGACTTTGTCGATCAGCCGCTGCTTGGCGGATTGCGGCGGATCGGCCAGCACAAGGGTCGACCAGGTCAGCCCGTACAGCAGGATCAGCGCTGCCCAAAGGAAACGCTGCATCGGTTCTACTCGGCCGCGGCCTTGCCGCGACCGAACCGTTGCTCGATATAGTCGGCGACCATCTTCTCGAAATCCGCGGCGATCGACGGCCCGCGCAGCGTCGCCGCCTTTTTGCCGTCGACGAAGACAGGCGCCGTCGGCATTTCGCCCGTGCCGGGCAGCGAAATGCCGATATCGGCATGCTTGGACTCGCCAGGGCCGTTGACGATGCAACCCATCACCGCGACCTTGAGGTTCTCGACGCCGGGGTATTTGTCGCGCCACACGGGCATGTTCTTCCTGAGATCGGCCTGGATGTTCTGGGCGAGTTCCTGGAACACGGTGGAGGTGGTGCGGCCGCAACCGGGGCAAGCGGCAACAATCGGCACGAACTGCCTGAACCCCATGGTCTGCAGCAATTCCTGCGACACCTGCACCTCGCGCGTGCGGTCGCCATTCGGCTCCGGTGTCAGCGAGATGCGGATGGTGTCGCCGATGCCTTGCTGGAGCAGGATGCCCATGGCGGCCGACGAAGCGACGATGCCCTTCGAGCCCATGCCGGCTTCGGTCAGGCCGAGATGCAGCGCATGATTGGAGCGGGTGGCGAGTTCGGTATAGACGGCGATCAGGTCCTGCACGCCGCTGACCTTGGCCGACAGGATGATTTTCTCGCGGTCAAGGCCGATCTCCTCCGCCATCTCGGCCGACAGGATCGCCGACTGCACGATCGCCTCGCGCATCACCTCCTGGGCCGTCAGCGGGAAACCCTTGTCCTGGTTGTCGTCCATCAGCCGGGTCAAAAGCTCCTGGTCGAGCGAGCCCCAGTTGACACCGATGCGTACCGGCTTGTCATGCTTGATCGCCATCTCGACGATATCGGCGAACTGGCGGTCCTTCTTGTCCTTGAAGCCGACATTGCCGGGGTTAATGCGATATTTGGCCAGCGCGTCGGCGCAGGCCGGGTGATCGGCCAAAAGCTTGTGGCCGATATAGTGGAAATCGCCGACCAGCGGCACGTGGATACCCAGCCGCTGAAGCCGCTCATGAATGCGCGGCACGGCGGCGGCGCTCTCGTCGCGATCGACGGTGATGCGCACGATCTCGGAGCCGGCCCGGTGGAGGGCTGCGACCTGCGCAACCGTCTGGTCGATATCGGCCGTGTCGGTGTTGGTCATCGATTGGACGACGACAGGCGCGCCGCCGCCGACGACCACGCCGCCGACATCGACGCCGACCGACGTGCGGCGGGGGAAAGGAGAGGAAAAATATCCGGTCATGCCGGCAGCCTTTTGTCTCTGGGGCATCTTGTGTCCTGCATGGACGCACAACGACGCCCCGGGCCGATGCGCTGAGGTCCGGGCATGAGGTGGAGGAGCAAAGATGGCTTGTCAATGGCGACAGGTCGCCACTGGCCGGAATCGCCCGCCGCCGGCGACCAGAAACAATCGATGTTCTGGCGAAACGGGCGACGGCCGAAGCGGAGATTGAGCCGGGTGCAAGTCCAGCTTCGGCTGACAGACCGGTGCTGGAAATCAAAACCCTCCACACCGGCGGCGTGGTGCCGCCGGGAAAAGAGGCCGCGAATATTGGGCGGCTATGTCAGGAGGGTATCAATGCGTGGTCGGTTTGCCTCTTAGTTTTTCAATCTCGTCCTTGAGTGCCAGCTTGCGTCGCTTGAGATTCACGATTTCGAGGTCGTCGACCGATGGATGATTCATCGCGTCATCGATTTCACGTTCGATGTCGCCGTGTTTCCGCTGCAACTCATCAAGATGGGATGCAAGAGACATGATTGGTTCTCCCTTTCATGGTTTTCCTCGATTGCAACCGTCACGGCGCGTCCACCGCAGGTTCGCTTCTGTGACGGCACGGTGACAGTGTGTCACCTTCCGCGGGCGATGTCGAATGATCCGTGGTAGCATTCCACGACACTGTGAAATGTGATATGGGCTGCACGCCGGTGACAAAACACCCGGCCCCGCCCAATCAGGCCCAGCTTTGGGCGCCGCAGACGTGCAGACGGTAGAGAATGTCCGATCAGGAACAGGCCGATATTCGCCTCGAATTTTCCCGCCTGAAGCAGGAACACGCCGATTTCGATGCCGCCATCAACGCGATGATCGCCATGGCCTGCGATCCGCTGCAGATCCAGCGCATGAAGAAGAAGAAGCTGTTCCTCAAGGATCGGCTGATGGCACTGGAAGACAAGATCATTCCCGACATCATTGCGTGAGTTGGCATTCGCTCGCCCGCGCGCTACCCGGCGATCGAAAGCTTTGCGGCACGATCACGCAGCAAGCCGATGAGTTCGCCGGTCCGCTCCTCGGACGTATCGATGGGGACCACCAGGCACATCGTCGCCTCGACCTTGCCCGGCGCTGAAAACACCGGTGCGGCAAGGCACTTCGTATAGGCATCGACAAGGCCCGAAGTGACGCAATAGCCGGTGACCTGGGCTTTTGCGATGTCGGCGACGAAATCGTCAAGCCGCAGTTTGCGCCCGTCGGGCAGCACGAGGTCGTCGTTTGACACCATGTCTTCGATCTCAGCCTTCTCCAGCCCCGCCAGAAGCAGCCGCCCCGAGGCTGTCCAGGGCAGCGGTATCTGCAAGCCGGTGGCGGAACTGATGCGGAACGGTCTGGTGCCGGGACTCGCATGGACGATCGTATAGCGGCCGCTCTGCAGCATGCACAGTTCGGAAGTCTCGCCGGTCTCGCGCGACAGATTGTCGACCTCCTGGCGCCCCCGCCTCAACAGGTCGTTGCCCCGCACATAGTCCATTCCGTAGAGATAGAGCTTCTTGCCGAAATAGACGCGATTGCCGTCGCCTTCCATTTCCAGCAGTCCCGCATCGACCAGCGACCGCACCAGCGTATAGGCCGTCGAGCGGGGCGCGTTCACGCCCTTGGCAAGGTCGCCAATGCCGATCGCGCGCTGGGTCGTGTGAAGAAACTCCAGAATCTCGAGCACCCGGTTGAGCCCCTTTTCACGGGAGCCCGAAATCTTCTCGCCGGCTGAAAGTGCCGAGGTATTGCCATCTTGCATTGTTGATTCCCGGTGTTAGTATCTGTCCTGTACAGGATACATGCGTCTCTTGTAAGAGACAATCGCTTCGACGTCACTGACGCGTGTATTGCCTGTGCAAGGGGAACACAAACGAAAGGAGGTCGCCGTGAACGACACATCCGGAAGACGTGATTTTCTGAAATTGGGAATGGCGGGACTGGCCGCGGCCGGCGTCGTGGGTGCGGCGGTAACCGTCGATGCCCAAAAGGCCGCTGCCCAGGCAGCACCCGACAGCCTGCTGCGCACCGTGCTCGATCGCGGCAAGCTGATCGTCGGCACCGGCAGCACCAATGCGCCGTGGCACTTCGAGAACGATGCCGGCGAACTCGTCGGCATGGACATCACCATGGGGCGCATTCTTGCCAAGGGCCTTTTCGACGATCCGACCAAGGTCGAGTTCGTGATGCAGGATCCGGCACAGCGCATCCCCAACGTCACCACCAACAAGGTCGACATCACCATTCAGTTCATGACGATGAGCGCCCAGCGCTCGCAGCTGGTCAATTTTTCCCGGCCTTACTACGTCGAGGGCGTCGCCCTGCTGAGCCTTCCGACCGCCGAGAACAAGACCTTCGACAAGCTGCTTGCCGGCGGCTCGGCGACACGCGTCTCCATCCTGCAGAATGTCGATGCCGAGGCGCAGGTGCATTCGGTGCTGCCCGAGTGCCAGGTTATGCAGATCGATACCCAGGCCAACGTGCTGCAGGCACTGGAATCGAAACGCGTCGACGCCGCTGCCGTCGATCTGTCCACGGTGCGCTGGCTCGCCTCGCGCAATCCGGACAGATATTTCGACGCCGGCAAGAGCTGGCTGAGCATGCTTTATGGCGCGGCACTCCGGCAAGGCGACCTTGACTGGCTGACCTTCGTCAACTCGACCTTCACCATCGCCATGTTCGGCCACGAAAACGCACTCTACGATGCCGCCTTCAAGGACTTTTTCGGACAGGAGCCGCCGGCGCGCCATCCCGGCTTCCCAGCCATCTGACCTGCCGGGCGGAAGGGCGTATCCAGCGCCCTTCCGCCTCCCTAGAGCAATTCCAGGAAAAGTGTGAAACGGTTTTCCGCCCGGAATTGCGTCAAAACAAAGAGTTAGAGCGGGTCGCCGTTTCCGTGAAACGGTGAACTGCTCTAAGCCTGCGGCACTGAGGCGGACGCATGGGCTATGCCCTTAATTTCAACCTGATCTGGCGGCACTTCGACAAGCTGTGGGGAGGACTGCTGCTCAGTCTCGAGCTCGCCGTCATATCGATCGCCATCGGCACCGTCATCGGCCTGGTTCTGGCGGTCTGGTACGTGTCTGCCGGACGCATCGTGCGCACCATCATCGCCGCCTACGTCGAATTCATCCGCAACGTGCCGCTGATCCTGCTCGTCTACCTCGTCTTCTACGGCCTGCCGACAGTGGTCGACATCGCCTACAGCGCGCCGACCTCGTTCGTCGTCACGCTGTCGCTCTATAGCGGCGCCTATCTGGTCGAGGTGTTTCGCTCCGGGCTCGAAGCCGTTCCGCGCGGACAGCTGGACGCCGGCAAGGCAATCGGCCTGACGCCCTGGCAAAGGCTGCTCAACGTGCGCCTGCCGACCATGCTGCGCATCACCTTGCCGGCATTGTCCAACACCTTCATATCGCTGTTCAAGGACACCTCCGTCGCCTCGGTCATTTCGGTGCCGGAGCTGACCTATGGCGCCCAGTGGATCAACTTCAACACCTTCCGCATCGTCGAGGTCTATCTCGTGGTCACGGCGATGTATCTGGTGACCGGCTACATCTTGCTTTTTGCGCTTCGGCTTGTCGAGCGCCGGTTCAGGGCGGCGCGCTGACATGCTGACCCAGATCGCCTATGCCTTACCTTTCCTCGCCCAGGGCTTTGCGCTGACACTGTGGGTATCCCTGCTGGTCGTGGTGTTTTCGCTGATTGCCGGCGTGATCATGGGCGTCGGTCTGGTCTATGGCCCGGTGCCGTTGCAATGGGCCGTGCGCATCTTCAGCGACACCATCCGCGGCATCCCGATCCTGGTGCTCATCTTCTTTGTCTATTACGGACTGCCGGCCGTCGGGCTTCATCTGCCGTCGTTCTGGGCCGCCGTGCTGGCGCTGACCCTGTTCAAGACAGCCCAGGTCGGCGAATATTTCAGAGGTGCTGTCGGCTCCATTCCGAAAGGGCAGTCCGAGGCGGCGATGGCGATCGGACTCACCTTTCGCCAGCGGCTCGCCTACGTCATTTTCCCACAGGCGTTCAGGCGCTTCCTGCCGCCCTGGATCAACGGCGTCACCGATGCGGTCAAGGGCAGCGCGCTGGTATCGCTGCTCGGCATCACCGACCTGATGCAGGCCATCAACCAGGTCATCGGCCGCACCTACGAGGCCATGCCGCTCTATATTCTCGGCGCGCTCATCTACTTCGCGGTCAACTATGCCCTTTCGCTCGCCAGCCGGCGGCTCGAGCGGCGTTTCTCCTTCATCCGGGAATAGCAATGTCCACAAGTCCGAAAAACACCCCGGCCCTTCTCGACGTCCTGGACGTTTCCAAAGCCTTTGGGACCGTCCAGGTCCTGCGTTCGGTCAGCCTGCAGGTGGCGAAGGGGGAGGTGGTGACGGTCATCGGCCCCTCCGGCAGCGGCAAAACCACGCTGCTGCGTTGCGTCAACTTTCTCGAAAGCTATGACAGCGGTTCGATTCGCATCGACGACAAGGAGGTCGGCTTTCGCGAAGCCGGAACCCGCCAGCGTCGCAGCGAACGCGATCTCGCCGCGATGCGCGCCGAGACCGGCATGGTGTTCCAGAGCTTCAACCTCTTTCCGCACCTGACAGCCGCCGGCAACATCATGCTTGGCCTCACCAAGGTGCGCGGCAAGAGCAACGCCGAAGCGCGCACCATCGCCGAACACTGGCTCGGCCGGGTCGGTCTAGCCCACAAGGCCGACAGCCTGCCCGCCGAACTGTCCGGCGGCCAGCAGCAGCGCGTCGGCATTGCCCGCGCCGTGGCCATGGGGCCGAAGATCCTGCTTCTCGACGAGATAACATCCGCGCTCGACCCGGAACTGGTCGGCGAGGTGCTCGAGGTCGTGCGCAGCCTGGCCGAGGACGGCATGACGATGGTGATGGTCACGCACGAAATGGCCTTTGCCCGAGATGCCTCGAGTCGCATCATCTTCATGGCCGATGGCGGCGTCAGCGCGGCGGGTCCACCCGCCGAAATCCTGGCAGCCGACACCGACAATGAGCGCCTGCGCACCTTCCTGGCACGCTTCCGCGCCTCGCATTTCTAGAACGGGACAGCGAACGCTGTCGTAAGGAGCCTTCTTTCATGACGCCTTATATCCGGCTCGCCGCGTTGGGCCTGACGCTGCCCGAGCCGCCGACCCCGATCGCCAACTTCGTCACCCATGCCGAAAGCGGCCGGCTGATCTTCCTGTCCGGCCAGGGACCGCTGCGCACCGATGGCAAACTGTTCACCGGCAAGGTAGGAGACGATGTCACCGTCGAGCAGGCTTATGGCCATGCCCGCCTCACCGGCCTCAATCTGCTTGCCGTCATGCACGCAGCCACCGGCGACCTTGGCCGGATCGTGCGCGTCGTCAAGCTGCTCGGCTTCGTCAACGCCATACCGACCTTCAGCGACCACCCGAAAGTGGTCAATGGCTGTTCCGACCTGTTTGCCGATGTGTTCGACAATATCGGCGGCCATGCCCGCTCGGCGATCGGCGTCGGCTCCTTGCCTGGAAACATCACCGTTGAAATCGAGGCGGTTGTCGAGATCGCCGCCTGACCTTTAGAAGAATGGAATCCGAGAGATGAAAACCACTTCCACCGACGGCTCCAACACCACCATCCGCGAACGGCTCGGCCTTCGCCCGATCATCAATGTCTCCGGCACGATGACCGCGCTCGGCGCGTCGATCATTGTCCCCGAAGCGATCAGCGCCATGGCGGAAATGGCCTCGCAATGGGTGGAAATGGATGACCTGCAACGCGCCGCAAGCACGATCGTCGCGCGCCTGACCGGCGGCGAAACCGGTTTCATCACTGCCTGCTGCGCCAGCGGCATCACCATGGCGATCGCCGGTGCGATGACGGGGACCAATCTGCTCGCCATCGAGCGGCTGCCTGATAACACGGAAGGTCTCAAGTCGGAGGTCATCGTCCAGCTCGGCCACATCGTCAACTATGGTGCGCCGATCGACCAGTCGGTCCGGCTGGCGGGCGCCAGGGTCGTGCCGGCCGGCACGGTCAGCGTTACGCAGGACTATCATGTGCGCGACGCGATCAACGACCGCACGGCGGCGGGCCTCTATGTCGTTGCGCACCACACCGTGCAGTATGGCATGCTGTCGCTGGAGGAATTCTGCGAGATCTGCCACGCCAGGGGTGTCCCGGTGATCGTGGATGCGGCTTCAGAGTATGATCTGCGCGACTTCCTCGCGCGCGGCGCCGACATTGTCATCTACAGCGGCCACAAATTCCTGAGCGGGCCGACCAGCGGCATCGTCACCGGCCGCAAGGATCTGGTTCGCGCCGCTTATCTGCAGAACCGCGGCGTCGCCCGCGCCATGAAGGTCGGCAAGGAAAGCATCGCCGGCACCATGGCCGCACTGGAAGCCTGGGAAAAGCGCGACCATGCCGGCATCCGCCGCCGCGAAGACGCCGCGCTCAACCTGTGGAAGGACACGTTGCACGGGCTGCCGGGCGTCATCGCGCAGATCATCCCGGATCCGACCGCCAACCCTCTGGATCGGCTTCAGATTTTTGTACTGCCCGAAAGCCGGTTCACGGCGGCCGGTCTCACCTCGGCATTGGCGACGGGCTCGCCGCCGATTATCGTGCGCAACCACGAGGTGGAGCGCGGCCATTTCTTCCTCGACCCCTGCAATCTTCATCCCGGCGAGGCCGAGATCGTCGCCGAACGGCTGCGCGCCATATTGACCGCCAAGGACCGCCCGGCCGATGCGATGAAAGTCGCCCGCAAGGATTCGTCCGGCGTCTTACGCTGGCCAGATTGAACACCCGGCGAATCGCTACCTGAAATGTGTCGGCCGTAACCGGCACGCGCCATCATGCGCCTCCTGCCCTGACGGGCTCTCCAGGGCACCGGCCAGGAAACTGCCGGCTCCCTCTGCGCGCCTTGGCGGTTCCAGCTTGGCGGCTGCTTCACAACTTTTCAACAATAACTTTACAAATATCTATATTTATGTGAAGTCATGACGATGAAGGATCGCTCATGACAGCCAACCGTTTCGCCACGCGCCTGAATTCCTTTGCCTCGCGACCGCAGGCCGAGTGGCCCAATCTTACCGGCAAGCCGTCGCTGCTGCAGATGGCGGCGCGCGCCGCCAAGGTCGAGGGGCTTACCGATCTCGACCTCAACTTTCCTGACCACGTCGGTGAAAAGCCCACGGAAATCACCCTGAAACTGGGCGATCTCGGGCTTTCCATCAATGGCTTTGCCATGCGCTACTACTCCAACCCCGCCTTCAAGCTCGGCGCCTTCACCAATCCGGATCCGGCGGTGCGCCGCGAGGCCATCGACCTGACCAAGGCCGGCATCGATGCCGTGCGTGAGGCCGGCGCCAGCCTGATGACGCTGTGGCTCGGCCAGGATGGCTTCGACTACGCCTTCCAGGCCGACTATTCAACACTTTGGCAACACGAAATTGATGGGATTCGTGAAGTTGCGGCACATGATCCCGACTGTCAGATCAGCCTTGAATACAAACCGAACGAACCACGCTCCTACAGCCTGATGCCGGATGCGGCGACGACCTTGCTGGCGATCCGCGATGTCGGCCTGCCCAATCTCGGCGTCACGCTCGATTTCGCTCATGTGCTCTACGCCGACGAACAGCCGGCCTTTGCCGCGGCCCTGGTGGCGCGTCACAGCAAGCTGCTCGGCGTGCACCTGAACGACGGCTACGCCAAGCGCGACGACGGCCTGATGGTCGGCGCGGTGCACACGCTGCAGACCATCGAGCTGCTCAGGCAGATTCGCCGCGACGGTTACGCCGGCGCCATCTATTTCGACACGTTCCCCGATATGACCGGGCTCGATCCGGTGCGCGAGTGCGAAGTCAACATCGCCACCGTCAAGCGCATGCTGCGCGTCGTCGACCGGCTGGAGCAGGACAATCGCCTGTCCGCCGCCATGGACAGCCAGGACGCGGTGACGTCGCAGGCCATCATCCAGGAAATCATGCTCGGGCCGGATAGCTGAGGCATCCGCGCCATCGCCGTTTTCAACCAGGGAGGAATACAAATGAAACTTCTGCTTGCCACCGCTACTGCCGCACTAATGGTTCTCTCGATCGGCTCTGCCTTTGCCGCCGACCTCGCGCCGCTCAATTCCGACACGGAAAAGGACCGCATCGACTGGTCGCAGGTCGAGGCCAAGTTCGGCGCGTTCCCCAAGCTGCCCGAAGGCACCAAGGCAGGCGCGGTCTCCAAGACGCTGACCAATGAATACTGGCGCTCGCTGGGCGAGGGCTACACGGCATTCGGCGCCAAGGTCGGCGTTCCCGTCGTCTATCAGGCAGCGCAGAGCGAGGGCGACCAGCTCGGCCAGCTCACCATCGCCGAAGGCCTGGTGACGCAGGGCTACAACGTGCTGCTCGTCTCGCCGCAGACGGATGCCAATCTGCAGCCGATCATGGAGCAGGCCAAGGCCGCCAACGTGCCGGTGGTCAACGTCAATGACGCCGTTATCCCGCAGGCCGAGCATTATGTCGGCAATGTCCAACGCGACAATGGTGTGCGCGTCGCCAAATGGTTCATCAAGAACCGTCCGAATGGCGGCAAGGTCGCCATCGTCGAAGGTCAGGCTGGCGTCTATGCCGCCGTGCAGCGCACCGACGGCTTCAAGTCGACCATCACCGAGGGGGGCAAATTCGAGGTTGTCGCCAGCGTTCCCGGCAACTGGGACCGCCAAACCTCCTATGACGCGGCCACCAACATCCTGCAGCAGCACCCCGACCTGATCGGCTTCTATGCCAACAATGACGGCATGGCGCTCGGCATCGTCGAGGCTGTCAAGGCCGCCGGCCTGCAGGACAAGGTTGCGGTCTTCGGCACCGACGGCATTTCCGATGCCTACGCCTCCATACGGGCCGGCGAACTGACCGGCACGGTCGACAGCTTCCCGGTGCTGACCGGCGAAGTGGCGTTGGAAACAGCTCTGCGTCTCGTCGCGGGACAGAAGCTGCCGCGCGTTGTCGCCACGCCGCAGGCGCTGATCACCAAGGACAATGCCGACCGCTATTCCGGCACCGGCGCGCGCAAGGCCCTGCTCGAGGACGCGGCAGCGGGCCAATAAGGCTAATCGGCGGGTGCCGGCCAGAGCAATTCGCTGCCGGCCGGCACTCTTGCTCGGAGATAGAACCCGATGTCACCCCGGCTGCAATTCAAGGGCATTTCCAAGCTGTTTCCGGCCGTACGGGCGCTCCACGAGGTGTCACTCTCGGTCGGGGCCGGTGAAATCCACGGCCTGCTCGGCGAAAACGGCGCCGGCAAGTCGACGCTGCTGCGCGTCCTGTCTGGGGTCTACAGGCCGACAGCGGGAAGCATCCTCATCGACGGCAAGCCGGTTACACTCGCCAACCCGGTCGCCGCACGCGCTGCGGGCGTCGCCATGATCCATCAGGAATTGCAGCAGGTACCGCGCCTCAGCGTCGCCCAGAACATGTTCCTCGGCCATCCGCTGACGCGCGGCGGTATCTTCGTCGCCCGGCGCGAGCAAGAGCGCCGTGCTGCGGATGCTCTTGCGGCCATTGATCCCTCCATCGATCCGGCGGCACCCCTTGGTACCCTGAAGGTGGCGCAGCGGCAGATCGTCGAGATCGCTCGCGCGCTGCTCGATCGCGCCCGCATCGTCGCCATGGACGAGCCGACATCGAGCCTGACGCCGAGCGAATTCGAACGGCTCGCCGAAGTCATTACAGGTTTGGCGCGCGATGGCGTCGCCGTCGTCTATGTCTCGCACAAGCTGGATGAGGTGTTCGGCATCTGCCGGCGCGCCACCATCATGCGCGATGGCGTCGTCGTCGATTCCGTCGATCTGAAAGACCTGTCGGAGAAAGCGGTCGTGGCGATGATGGTCGGCCGCGAACTGGCGCAGGAACACCATAATTCCCATGCCACGAACAAGGTCATGCTGAGCGCGCGTGGCCTCTCTTCGGCGACGAAGGTGCGCAACGTGTCGTTCAATCTGCATTGCGGCGAGGTGCTGGGCATTGCCGGCCTGGTCGGTTCCGGCCGCACTGAACTTTTGCGGCTCTTGGCCGGCGCCGATCGCGCCACGGCCGGGACGATTGCAATCGACGGCAAGGCGGCGCGCTTCGCCAGCCCGCGCGATGCGATTGCCGCCGGCGTCGGACTGGTGCCGGAGGAGCGCAAACGCGAAGGCATCGTGCCGCTGCGCTCGATCACCTGCAATATGGCGCTCGCCTCGATGGCCGTGTTCGCGCCGCGCGGTCTCATCGATCACGCCAGGTTGAAACACGTGGCCGTCGAGAAGATGAGCCGTGTCAACCTGCGGCCGTTTCTGCTCGACCGGCCGATTCGCCTGTTCAGCGGCGGCAACCAGCAGAAGGCGATCATCAGCCGCTGGCTGGCGGCGGGAACCCGCATCCTCTTGTTCGACGAACCGACGCGCGGCATCGATGTCGGCGCCAAGGCGGAGATCTATCATCTGATCGAGGAACTCGCCGCCGAGGGCCATGCCGTGATCGTCGTCTCCTCCGAGCTCCCCGAAGTGATCCGGCTTGCCGACCGCGTGCTGGTCATGCGCGACGGCACGATCGCGGCCGAACTCCACAGAGACGATATCAGCGAACAGGCGATCGCGGCGCACGCCATCCCGCAAACGCAAACGCCGGCCGCGTAACAGGCAAGGCAGAGGTGACGGATATGTCGGATACCACTCTGGTGCGGCCACGCGCCGAATTCCTGCGCGGCGTTTCCATGCGCGACGCCGGCACGCTGATCGGCCTTGTCGTGATCCTGGCAGTATTCGGCGCGCTGGTGCCTGGCTTCTTCGCCGAGCGCAACCTGATCAACATCCTGCAGCAGTCGAGCATCAATGCCTGTCTGGCGCTGGGCATGACGCTGGTCATCATCTCCGGTGGCATCGACCTGTCGGTCGGGCCGACGGCGGCACTCTCGGCCGTCATCTCGGCCTCTATGATGGTCGCCGGCGTGCCGTTTCCGCTGGCCATCGCCGCCGGCTTCGCCATTGGCCTTGCCTGCGGCCTCGTCAACGGCGTGCTCGTCGCCTATGTCGGGCTGCAGCCCTTCATCGTCACATTGGGGACGCTCAGCACCTACCGGGCGCTGGCACTGATCTACACCGGCGGCAATCCGGTTCTGGGCCTGCCCGCGGGGTTCCGCGCCATCTTCAACGGATCGCTGTTTGGACTGCCTCTGGCGGTCGTCATCGTCGCCTGCGTGGCTGTCGTCGCCTGGGTCGTTTTGAAGAAGACGCCCTTCGGCGAATATCTGCTTGCCGTCGGCGGCAACGAGGAGGCGGCCTACATCGCCGGCGTGCCGATTGCCCGCACCAAGATCGCCGCCTACATGATCTCGGGCCTGCTGGCGGCGCTTGCCGCGCAGATCCTGATCGGCCGGCTCGGCGCCGCCGAGCCCATCCTCGGCAATCTCTGGGAACTCGACGCCATCGCGGCTGCCGCCATCGGCGGCGCCTCGCTGATGGGCGGCAAGGGCAGCATCGTCGGCACCATCCTGGGCGCTATCATCCTCGGCGCCATGCGCAACGGTTTGACGCTGATGAACGTCCAGTCCTTCTATCAGCTTCTGGCAACTGGTCTTATAATCCTCGCCGCGATGCTTATCGATCGCGTGACGAGGGGGCGTGGATGACCTTGAGCGGGCTGGACCTGAAAGCGGTAGGACCGCGCATCCGCATGATGATGCCGCATCTCACCCCGTTGGAGGCGAAGGTGGTGGAAACCGTCTTCGGCCGGCGCGGCTTCGATGAGAGCATTCCGCTGAAGCAGATCGCCGAAGAGTCCGGCGTGTCCGAGGCGATGGTGGTCAAGATCGCCAAGAAGCTCGGCTTTTCCGGCTATCGCGACTTCCGCACCGCCGTCTATGAATACAGTCGCCTGCCGACCGCCGAGATGCACCAGGAACTGTCGTCCGACGACAGTTCGGCCGAGATCGTGCAGAAGGTGTTCCGCACCTCCATCCAGGCGCTGGAGGAAACGCTGGCAATCCTCGACATCGAGGATTTCGACCGCGCCGCCGAGCTGCTCTTCCGTGCCAAGAACCGGGATTTCTATGGCGTCGGCGGCTCGGCGCAGATCGCCCGCGATGTCTCGCACAAGTTTCTGCGCATCGGCATCCGCGCATCGGTCTATGACGATTCGCATATGATGCTGATGTCGGCCTCGCTGCTCGGCGGCGACGACATCGCCGTCGGCTTCTCGCATTCGGGCAACACGTCGGCCGTCATCGACGCCATCCAGCTGGCCCGCAAGAACGGTGCCCGCACGCTGGCCATCACCAACTACGACAACTCGCCGCTGGCTGCGGTCGCCGACATCGTGCTTTGCTCGACCGCGCAAGGGTCGCCGCTGATGGGCGAGAACGCAGCGGCGCGCATTGCCCAGCTCAACATCCTCGACGCGCTGTTCGTGGCGGTGGCGCAGCGCGACTATCAGGCGGCTGAGCGCAATCTCGGCCGCACCATGTCGGCGGTGACATCGAAACGAAAAGACCGGGGCTCATGACGACAACGCCGCTGGTCACCGTGTTCGGCAGCTTGCATTATGACATCATGGTCGACGCGCCCGATCGCCCGCGCAAGGGCGAGACGGTGACCGGCCATGCCTGGCATCCGAAATGCGGCGGCAAGGGCGGCAACCAGGCTGTCTCGGCGGCGCGGGCCGGTGTGCGCGCGGCGATGATCGGCGCCGTCGGCGGCGATGATTTCGGGCGGGCGTTGCTGGCCAATCTCGATCGCGCCAAGGTCGACCACCGCTTCGTGCGGGTGGCCGCTGGCGCCGGCTCCGGCATGAGCGTGGCGATCTTCGACGCGGGCGGCGACTATGGCGCGGTGATCGTCTCAGGCAGCAATCTGACACTGGGCCATGCCGACATTGCCTCAGCTTCCGATGTGGTGGGACAGACGGCGGTGCTCCTGCTGCAGAACGAAGTGCCGGAAGCCGCCAACATTGCCGCTGCACGCGCAGTCAAGGCACGGTGCGGCCGCGTCGTGCTCAACGCGGCCCCCGCGCGCAAACTCTCCGAGGAGTTGATCGCCCTGGTCGACATATTGGTGGTCAACGCGATCGAGGCGGAATTCCTGGCCGGCGTGGCGGTGGTCGAGACACTCGACGGGGCCGCGCAAGCCGCGCGGCTATTGGCCGATCTCTATCCGTTGGCGATTGTCACGGCGGGCGGCGAGGGCGTCGCCTGCTGCGACCAGACCGGCGAGGCCTTTGCGCTGCAGGCCGTCCCGGTCAAGGTCGCCAGCACGCATGGCGCCGGCGATGAATTCGTTGGCGCGCTGGCCGCGGGACTTGCCCGTGGGCAGACCATGCGGGCGGCCATCACCGCCGCCAACGCGGCTTCGGCCTTGCTTGTCTCTACGCCGGAGGCCGAGCGCAACGGCATCTGATGGCCTGATTCAACTTTGCCAAAGAGCCGCGGCCGCCGCCTATCCTTGCGGCCTCGCGCGAATTCCGCTAAGGCGCGCCTTTGTCGCCGGGGAACACGGACTTGGACGATCAACGCGCCGACGTCGCCATCATCATGGGCAGCCAGTCCGACTGGGCGACGATGTGCCATGCGGCCGAAACTCTGGAAGCACTCGGCATCCCGCACAAGCGGCTGATCATCTCCGCGCATCGCACGCCGGACCGGCTCTATGATTTCGCCAAGGGCGCCAAGGCGGCCGGCTACAAGGTGATCATCGCCGGCGCCGGCGGTGCGGCGCACCTGCCCGGCATGACGGCGGCGATGACGCCGCTGCCGGTGTTCGGCGTGCCGGTGGAATCGAAAGCGCTTTCCGGGCAGGATTCGCTGCTGTCCATTGTCCAGATGCCGGCCGGCATTCCGGTGGGAACGCTAGCCATCGGCAAGGCCGGCGCCGCCAACGCAGCCCTTCTGGCCGCTGCCGTGCTGGCGCTGAACGATGACAGCCTTGCCGTCCGTCTCGATGCCTGGCGCGCCGCGCAGACCGCCAAGGTCGCTGCCGAACCGACGGATACGCCGTGAGCCTGCCCGCCGGATCGACG
>NZ_RZRV01000068.1:0-19802 GCF_004023085.1 Mesorhizobium sp. M7A.F.Ca.US.010.02.1.1
GCGCGAGGGATCGTCACCCGAAGGCCGAGACGGCGAAGCCGGCTCGGGGAGCGGCGGGACGCCGCGACGAGAGCCCGGCCGGCCGCAGGGCGGCGCGCCCGGAGCCTGCAGCTGCCGGAGGCGCTACGCGCATCATCTGGCTAGTGGCGCTACGCGCTTGGAGCTACGGGCCTTTGTCGGCCAGCCAGAGACTCACGTCCTGGATCGAGCGCATGGCCGCAAAAGAGAACGTCAATCCAGACGGCTGACGCGGCGGCCCTCGCTGCGCGCTTCGATAAAGGCGCCTGCGATCTTCATCATGAATGCCTTGCTGAAACGACCGAGGGGCTTACCGTCGGATTCGATGTACCAGGAGCGTTCGGCAATATCGTAGTTGTATTCGTCAACCACGATCCAGCAGCGTTTGAGATCGGTCAGACCGGCGCGGCGGCACTCGATAGCGGAGACTTCCAAACCGACCCGATCGCTGGTCGGTGGCTGGGTGGTTATCGCCAGGAGCGCGAGATGGGTCAGGCCATCTCTTGCGCCGCGGACAGCGATGACCACGCAGGTCGGCCGGCTCTTGCGGCCTTCCGTTTCGCCGCGCTCGTGTTGCCATGCCCAAAGATACGGGTAGGAGATCACCTGACCAGGCAGAAATCTACCGCTCATCATCGTATCCTTCCCCGCGCGCCAATCGATCGATCTCGGCGGCGAAGAGTTCCGTGTGTTCCTCCGGCATCTCGGAGACATGGTATGCGCGGCGGGGATCGCCGCCGATGCGCATCCGTTCGTAGTGCTCGTAGCTCATCAGCACGAACCGGGGTTTCCGGTGCTTGGTGAGAATAACGGGTTCGCGGCTGGCAACGTCGGTGACGTCGCCAACCTGCTTGTTGAGATCCCCGGTCGTGAACTGGCGCATGGCTGGCCTCCTTACCAATCTCCATATTATCTGGATTTTCTGGATTTGCAAGAAAACGGCGCTCACGCGCCGTCCTCCGCGAACCGCCAGACGGGGATGCCTAGCCGACGCGCCTTGTCGGCAAGGTTGTCAGTGATCCCGGAGCCGGGAAAGACGATCAGACCGTAGGGCACCACGGAGAGAAGCTGGTCGTTGCGGCGGAACGGGGCTGCCTTGGCGTGCCGGGTCCAGTCCGGCTTGAAGGCGATCTGGGTGACCTTGCGGTTCTCGGCCCAGCAGGCGGCGATGCGTTCGGCGCCGCGCGGGCTGCCGCCGTGGAGCAGGACCATGTCGGGATGCTTCTCGCGAGCCTTGTCAAGCGCGTCCCAGATCCTGTCGTGATCGTTGCAGTCGAGGCCGCCGGCGAAGGCGATCTTGGTCCCTGCTGGAACGAGCACCTCGGTTTCGGCGCGACGGCGGGCGGCGAGGAAGTCGCGGCTGTCGATCACCGAAGCGGTCATCGCCTGGTGGCTGACCTTGGAGCCGGTGCGCGGTCGCCATGCCGATCCGGTTTGTGCCTCGTAGAGATCGGCGGCCTCATCGCGCATGATTTCGAGCACGTTGCGGCGCTCGATATAGCTGATGCCTTCCGCGGTCAGCCGCTCCAGCTCGACCGACTTCACCTCCGAGCCGTCCTGCTCCTGCTGGCTCGAACGCTGCGCCTCCTCGTTGCGGTCTAGGCTGCGGGCGACACGCTCGGCGGCACGGTGGAAGACGTTTGCGAACGACCAGAGCAGGTCGTCGAGATCGGGTTCGAGCCTGGTGTCCCCGAGCATGCCGGCGAAGGTTTCTACGATCCCGGCGAGGCCGGCCCGGATCACCTCGTCGTCGGGAAGCGGCCGAGGATCAGGTTCGTCCTGATGCGGGCGATGGCCGTACATCTGCAGTTCGAGGATGACACGATCGGTCGGCGAGGAGGCGTGGTAGGGTTCGTAGGCGTCGTCGAAAGGAAGCTCGTAGGTCATGGCGTGTCTCCGTCGGTTGTGGCCGCGCCCATCGCGGCCTGACAGCGCATCCCGGCCGCGCCCCGGGCGCGGCCGCACCGAAGGCCGGAGCGCGAGCGGAGGACGGCGAAGCCGTTGCGGCCGTGACCGGGGGGTGGCAGGGGTCGCCTCTCAGGCAGGCCGCGGGCGCGGCCTCTCTGGTGGAGCGCCGCCATGTCTGCAGGCTGTCCGGCGACGCCGCGCCGGCCCGCGTGCCGGCCCGACCATTCATCCGGGCGGCAGGAAGAGACGTGCATCCTCCGGGACGAGCTGACCGCTGAGCCATGCCGCGAGATGGGCCTGGCCGAGATGACGCAGATCGTCGTTGAAGTCGCCGAGCTGCGGCCGCAACACCAAGGCGAGGATTCCGGCCTCGCCCGCGCGCTGGCTGAGACGCTTGATGCCGTGCCGGCCGGCGGCGTCGGCATCGGCCGCGATGTAGAGGCGACGGCAGCCAAGCGGAAACGTCAGGCCGGCGAGGTGATTAGCCGAGGTGGCGGCCGCCACCGGCAGCGCCGGCATCACCACCTTAAGCGAAGCCATCGTCTCGAACCCCTCGCCGGCGGCCATAACCGGGGCGAGCGCACCGGGCTCAAGCCCAAGCCAGATGGCGTTGCCCAAGAGATGACCCAGTGAGCGGCGCGGATCGGCGAGTTGCGCCTTGCCCTGACCCGAGGGATCAAGCCAGGTGCGTTGCAGGCCGGTGATCTTCCCGTCGAAGCTGGTGACCGCGGCAATCAGCGCAGGAAGGGTCCGCGTCTCGCCCGTCACGAAATCCCTGTAGTAGCAGCCAGGATGGAAGCGCAGCGCGCGCTCATGCGTCGAAAGCAAAATGCCGCGACCGGCAAGATAGCGTTCGGCCAGCGTACCGGCGATCGGATGGGACATGGCGAACAGGCGACGCGCGGCGTCAGGCGAGCCGCGTGTCGCAGCAGGCTGGCGATGCGAGCCAAGGGGCTGGGGCGGTGGCAGCGGCATGGAGAGGAAGCGACGTGCTTCATCCGCGACCTCGCGGAAGTCGACCAGGCCACAGCTCTGCTCGATGACGTCGAGCAGGTCGCCATATTCCCCCGACGACTCGTCGACCCATCTTCCCGCTGCCTTGCCGCCAACCGCCTTGAGCCGCACATGCATGGAACGGCCGCGCGTGTTGCGGACATCACCGACCATCCAGTAATTGCCGAAGCGATGGCCGTTGGAGAGATATTCGCGGCACGCCGCCTCGGCATGTTCGCCGAGGCGGCGTGCCAGCTCGGATGCCGAGCCGGACATGACCGCTTCCCCCTCAAACCGCTGCTGTTCGGTCGGTGACGCCAACCAGCGTATGGCTGTCGATAAGCGTGGCGAGAATGGCGGACCCTTGCGCGGTCGTCGGGATGAACAGCCGCAGCTTCCAGGAGATGATCTCGGAGATCAGCCCCAGCGCCTTCAGCCGAGGGACCATCGCGTCGGTGAAGCCGATCAATTCGACACGGTAGTCGTTCATGACCCGACTGCGGCGTAGAATCAGGCCATCGGCGAGTTGCAGCCCGATCCGTCCGTCGACAAGCCCGGTCCAGGCATCTTCCGGCGCGAGCTTGGGTACATCGTCGAGCCCCAGATTGCGAAACATGGTCGCGACCAGCGTCGGCGCGATGTGGCGGCCGATGATGCGTTCGCCGGCGTCGGTCTGGATCCGGTAGACCTGACAATCATGGTCCGGCAGCCGACGCCAGATCGGCAGCAGCAGACCCGTCACGATGTAAAAGGTGCTGGTGGTAAACTCCGGGACGGCGGCGACTTCTGCCTGCCACAGGTCGCAGAACAATTTTCGGTCGGTCGGCTGCCAGTGGGTTTCGGCAAGCGCGTCGAGACCGAAGCGCACCTCGTCCGTTGGCCGCAGCAAGCGCACTCGGTGTTCGACGGTTCCGTCGTCGAGCATCAGGCTCGCCGTGGGAACCCGGATCGCCGTGCGGTTCGATCGCGTGTTCACCAACAGAACCGCTTGCGGTTCCGCCCGGACGATGGCCAGCGCGTCGACGAGGCTGAGCGGCCGTGTACGGTCCTTGCGCGCGACGGTCAGCACATGCGACTGCGCGCCCGAGACCGGGTGCGCGTAGACGGTGCGGCGATCGGTGACGACGATGCTCTCCGCCGTGATCGTCTCCAGACCTTTGTCATAGGAGCCGGCAGCGATCGCTCCCTCGACCTTCGCCGCCATCAACTGCTCGAACACCTCGAACACCAGGTTCTGGGTTTCGATGCGCAGCGCCAGCAGGCGATTGAGCCAGGTCGTGATCGGCGGCAGTTCGTCGCGCAGCCCGCCCTCGTCAGTCGTCAGCGACAGGCCGGTCACGGTCTCGAAGGTCGTGAGCGAGCAGCCCTCGATCCTGCCCTGATGCAGCAGCATGTAGAATTGGCGAAGTGCGGCCCGCGCGTAGGGGCTTTCGAGATTGTCCTCGGCACGGAACAGCCCTGCCCCGCCGGTCTGGCGCTGGCCGCGCGTGATCGCGCCCAGCGTGTCGAGCCGCCTGGCGATCGTCGACAGGAAGCGTTTGCCGGCCTTCACATTGGCGGCCATGGGCCGGAACAGCGGCGGTTGCTTCTGATTTGTGCGGTGGGTCCGCCCGAGACCCTGGATGGCGTTGTCGGCGCGCCAGCCGGCTTCGAGCAGATAGTGCTTGCGCAGCCTCTGGTTCCTGACCCCGAGATCGGCGTGGTAGGAGCGGCCAGTGCCGCCGGCGTCGGAGAAGATCAGAACGCTCTTGTCATCATCCATGAAACTCTGGGTCTCTGCGAGATTAGCCGAGCCAGGGCGGTTTTCCACGGCGAGCCGCTCGATGCCGTCGCGGCCGGTCTTTTTGAGGATACGCCGCGCGCGGCCAGTCACCTCGGCGACGATGTCGATGCCGAAGTGATGGATGATCTGGTCCAGCGCGCTGCCGACAGGCGGCAGCGATGCGAGTTTTTCGATCATCTCGTCGCGCCGGCGAACGGCCTCCCGGCATTGGACGGGATTGCCGCCGGCGTCGTGGACCGGCCGCGAATAGACGTTGCCTTCGGCGTCCGAATATTCCTCGAACAACTGGGTGGGGAAGGAGTGCATCAAGTAGCCGCCGACGTACTCGCGCGGCGTGACGTCGACATGCAGGTCAGACCATTCCTCGGTCGGAATCTCGGCAAGCCGTCGTTCCATCAGCGCCTCGCCGGTCGAGACGATCTGCACGACCGCCGAATGACCTTCGACCCGGTCCTTTTCGATCGCGCCGATCAGGGTGGGCGTCATCATCGAGGTGATGAGATGGCTGAAGAAGCGTTGCTTGGTGCTCTCGAAGGCTGAGCGCGCCGCTGTCCTGGCGTTGCGGTTCAGCGTGCCGGACTCACTGGTGATGTTGGTCGCCTCGAGCGCGGCGGTCAGGTTGTTGTGAATGACCTGGAATGCATCTGCATAGGCGTTGTAGATGCGGATCTGTTCCTCGGTCAGCGCGTGCTCGAGCAAGTCGTATTCGACCCCGTCATAAGAGAGCGAACGCGCCGCATAGAGACCGAGCGATTTGAGATCGCGGGCGAGCACTTCCATCGCCGCGACACCGCCATCCTCGATCGCCGCGACGAATTCGGCGCGGTTGGCGAAGGGAAAATCCTCGCTGCCCCAGATGCCGAGACGCTGCGCATAGGCGAGATTCTCGACCGCGGTGGCACCGGTCGCGGAGACGTAGACGACGCGCGCGTCGGGAAGGGCGTGCTGCAGCCGCAGTCCCGCCCTTCCTTGCTGCGACGGGGCGACGTCGCCACGCTCGCTTTTGCCGCCAGCTGCGTTGGCCATGGCGTGGGCCTCGTCGAAGACGATGACGCCATCGAAAGATTTTTTCGCCCCCGACGGGTTTCCTCCAATCCTCGTCGGGTTTTCTTTGATCGCCGTCGGGCCTTCGGCCCTCCCTGACTCTTGGTCTACCCAGTCGAGGATCTGGGCTATCCGGGATTTCTTGCCCTCCCGTTCCTGCGAGCGGAGCGTCGCGTAGGTCGTGAACAGGATGCCCTCGGCAAGGCGGATCGGCGTGCCCTGCCGGTAGCGCGACAGCGGCTGAACGAGAAGCTTTTCCTGTCCGAGTGCTGCCCAATCGCGCTGGGCATCTTCCAGCAATTTGTCCGATTTGGAAATCCAGATTGCACGGCGGCGCCCCCGCAGCCAGTTGTCGAGGATGATGCCGGCGACTTGCCGTCCCTTGCCACAGCCGGTTCCGTCACCCAAAAACCATCCACGGCGGAAGCGCACCGCGTTCGCAGCCCCTTCTGGGGCGGCCGAGACGACATCCCAGGTTTCGTCAACCGTCCAGGTGCCGGCGAGATGGCCGCAATGGGCTTCGCCGGCATAGATGACGCTTTCGAGCTGGGCGTCCGACAGCAGGCCCTGATCGATGATCGCATCAGGAAGAAGCGGCCGATAGGAAGGTTTTGGCGGCGCGACGGCGGCCATTGCGGCCGACTGCACGAGCGGCGTCGGATGCGGCTTTGCGCGGGGAATGTCGATCGACTGGAGCGCGTAGGGTTCGTAGATCGAATCGGTGAGCCGGCCGCCCTCTTCCGGCATCCAGTCGCGTAGCTCATAGGCGAGGGGGACTGCCGGCGTACTGTTTGCCTTGACCTGGCTAGCTGGTTTCGCCCGCGCAATCGGGCGGACCGCCGTTGAGACAGCGAGGGGTGAAGCTCTCGCGGCCGATCGGCCGCTCATGTGCATGGCGGCATTGCGCGGGATGACATTGGACAGCGCGCCGATCGAATCGGGAAAACCGCCCGGTAGCCGGGTCGGCAGATCCCTGATCCAGGCGAGCAACGTTTCGACATCAGTGGCCTTGCCCGGCGACCGGACGAACCCGGTCGGGTCGGTAGCAGGAACTTTGTCGATGATGGTCAAGCGGGTCTCAGTGGTGGTGCCATGGCGGGCGTAGACACGACCGTCGAGCGCCGCGGTGAAGATGACGGTGCCCTGCTGCTGCAGG
The DNA here is from genome assembly GCF_004023085.1 of Mesorhizobium sp. M7A.F.Ca.US.010.02.1.1. Classification (NCBI taxonomy): domain Bacteria; kingdom Pseudomonadati; phylum Pseudomonadota; class Alphaproteobacteria; order Hyphomicrobiales; family Phyllobacteriaceae; genus Mesorhizobium; species Mesorhizobium sp. M7A.F.Ca.US.010.02.1.1. The sequence goes on from NZ_RZRV01000068.1 coordinate 6,903, forward strand.
CGTTCGAAGGCCGGCCGCCATTTGGGGTTTTCCGGAGACAGCCCGGTGCCGGTGATGGCGACGAGGCGCCCGCCTGGACGCAGGCGTGCGAATGCGGAAGAGAGGTGCCGCCATGCCGCATTAGTGACATGGCCCTCGACATTGGCGCCGACGCTGAAGGGTGGATTCATCAGCACGACGGACGGCTCGATGGCCGCGTCGAGATGATCGTCGATATGGGCGGCGTCGTGCCGGGAGACGGGGACCCTGGGGAACAGCAGGCCGAGGAGATCGGCCCGCGTCGCGGCAAGCTCATTGAGGGCGATCGAGGCGCGCGCCATTTCGGCATGAACGGCGAGCAGGCCCGTGCCGGCCGAGGGTTCGAGAACGAGGTCGCAAGATGCGATCGTCGCGGCGTGCGCCGTGACGAAGGCCAGCGGCAAGGGTGTGGAGAGCTGCTGCAGGGCCTGGCTCTCGTCGGACCGTCGCGTATGGGTGGGAAGTAGTTCGGCAATGCGCTTAATCATCGCCAGCGTTGCCTGCGGCGTGGTCGACCGCGACAGGATGGCAGGGCCGAACCGGCGCAAAAACAGCACCTGGGCAACTTCGAGCGCCTCATAGGCGTCCTTCCAGACCCACAACCCTTGCGCATCGCTGCCGCCAAAACTGGTCGTCATGGCGGCGCGCAGTGCGGCGGTGGTGACAGGCTCGCCCTGTTCTAGGAAAGGCAAAAGCAGCGTTCCCGCCTGATGGATTGCCAGGGCGTTGTTGATGGAGGCAGGCGTCGGCGTGTCCAGGGGAGCAGCAGTCCGGGCAACGGCCGGTGTGGGCGAAACAATGTTCATGGAAATGTCCTTCGCGAGTGGGGAGTGGCGCCCGCGCGGACACTCTCTGCGCGCCAGCCGGGCCGCACGCCTCCCGGCTCCCCTCTGCCTCTGGCGCCGATGCACCAAAGGGGTTGCGCTCTCTCCAAACCCATGACTTGAATGCGCGCACAGGGATGCGGCGGCGACCTGGAGCTGTGGAGGTGATGCGACGGTTTAGAATTGGCAGTGCGGTCTACGATGAGGCAGCGCCTGACCTGCAGGCGGCGCTTGCAAGCGCCTATGCCCGCACCGAGCGTCCGCTATGCCTGTGCCGCGAGCCAGGCTGCCCGATGTACATCGCCCGCATCGGCGACCTTCATCTGATCAAGCGCATGCCGCTCAGCGGCGGCGGGCATGATCCGTCCTGCGATTCCTATGAATCACCTTATGAACTGTCCGGGCTGGGCGCCTTGATGGGCAGCGCGATAGAGCTCGATCCGCAAAACGGCTTGGCCGCCCTCAAGTTGGACTTCAGCCTGTCGAAGACAGGGAGCCGCGCGGCATCGGTGCCTGCGGGGCAAAGTTCCGCCAGCGTAACCGCCGATCCCAGGAGAATGTCGCTGCGTGGCCTGCTTCATTATCTCTGGCACGAGGCCGAACTGACGGTCTGGACATCGAGGTGGGCCGGCAAACGGCATTGGTGGAATGTCCGCTGGCATCTCCTTGAGGCTGCCGGGCAAATGACAGTGAGGGGCGGACCACTCGCCGATATCCTGTTCGTGCCCGAGCCGTTTCGGGCCGAGAACAGGCAAGCCATCGAGCAGCGTCGCAACGCGGTTCTCGGCACGGCGCTCCCGCCGAAATCAGGTCCACGAAAGTTGCTCGTCCTGGTCGGCGAAGTGAAGGAGATCGTGCCCGCCCGCTCCGGTCAGAAACTCGTCATCAGGCACCTGCCCGGTTTTCCCTTCATCATCGACGATGCATTGCATCGCCGCTTGCAGGCGCGTTTTGAAAAAGAATTGTCGTTGTGGGCAGCGGATTCCAGCTCGCATCTCATGACGATCGCGACGTTCGGACTGAACCTGGCCGGCCTCGCCATTGTCGAGGAGGTCGCGTTGATGGTGGTGTCCGAGAACTGGATTCCCTACGAGACTGTCCCGGAGAAAAGGCTCGTCGATGGGCTCGCCCGCCTTCGCGAGAAGAGCGTGAAGGGATTGCGCTTTGACCTGCAACCCGACCAGCCGATCGCCAATGCGTTGCTTCAGACCAGGGACGAGCCGATCGCGCTCTTTGTCGTTCCGGCCGGAGCGGACCAGAACTTCGAAGTGTCGCTAGACGAAATGATCGCCGCGCGACCGGAGATCGGCTCCTGGGTGTGGCGGGTCGGCGAAGGCGATATGCCGCCGCTACCGCCTTGAGTGTCGGCGAAATTTCGTGGCTGCTTCAGTATGTCTTAGGCCAGGCCCAGCTTCCTCTTGAGCTCGGCATTTTCCTTGCGTAGACGCTCGGCAAGCAGGCTCTTGAGGCGCTTGTTTTCTTCTTCGAGCGCGACAAGATCACGGAGATCGCCGCTGTCTGAAGAAGGTGCGGCAGCCCTCTTCCAATAATAGTAGGTCTGCTCGGATATGCCGGCCTGGCCAACCGCAATCTTGCTGGTCGCGCCGCCAGCGATCGATTTCTCGATCTGGGCAAGCTTCTGGGCGCGTTCCTTCTCAGAATAGGTCTTTCGGGCGGTCTTCGCTGCCACGGGAGCTTCCGCGGCCTGGGGCGCAGGTTTCGCTCCGTTCTTGCGGACCGGCTTTACGAGCTCTGCCTTCGCTTTCTTTGCTCGCGGAACTTTCTTCTTCGATTCAGGCACTCTGGCTGGCGCTACTGTCGTCTGAACAGTCTGATCATCCTGAAAATCGGCCATCATATACTCCGCTTGTGGTCTTTCCCCTTCTTCAGCATCAAGGGGTCTTATAGTGAAGTCAATGACCTGGGAATTTGGGAGCGGAGCAGCATGAGCCGGCTGCGTCATCTCCGTGACAATTTTGGACAGGTCGAGACCACCCCAGATCGAATGGCTTGGCTTTTGCTTGCCGCGCTTCTGTTTCACTTCTACGATAAATGGCCGGATCTGGCGCTTCATAGTCTGTTCCTTCATGTGAGCATGACTTGCAAGCCAAGTCGCTGTTCGTGTTAGCGAGTATCCGACGTATCTTATCGCTCTCGCCGTGCTTTATCGGAGAAGCCCCGCAACGAGCAAGCGGTGTGTCATGGGCCTAGGGCAATCGGCTCAATCAACGCGGGCAAACACGCCAACAGAGAGAGCTGCATCGTACACGAGATGCTCAGGCGTCTAGCCGGCGGTGTGGGATGCTGTGCACAATCCGGCTGGAGCGATTGCAATCCCAATTTTCTTGGCAACTAATCTTCTCATGGGGGAGGATGAGCTGGACGCGCTTGTTTTCGGGATGGCGGTCGACAGCGTTCGGGCGCTTTCTGTTCCTTTCGCGGAAAAAGTCGAAGAAATCGCCCACAGAAGCCACGGCGTGCTGCTTTTCAATTTGCGCATCGATGGCGACATGGAATTTCAGCGCGTCGCCGCCATCCGGTATCCAAGCAATCAGACAGGCGTTCTCGTGCTGGATAAGCAAGGCTTGTTGACCAGCCATTGCATGGTCAATGGCACTTTCTCCTGCTTTATCGCTCCGTTGGAGGACTGGAACACGCTGCCGCTCGCAACGCAGGCCAGGACGACGATCGCCGGCTCGGCCAGCCTGTTCATCGGCGCTTTACGCAATGCCGGGTACCTCCCGCGTCGCAGGCACTGATGCCACGTTTTGCTGAGGGCCGGATGCTTGTATCCTCGGGGCAGTTGGCCATACGGTCTCGCATGCCTCAACAGCTTGAGGATGGGCCGTACGCGGGTGCATCCATTGAGCGAAAGTCGCTCCCCGTGATGGAGACGCTTCACCGCCAAAGCGCGGTTCTTATAGATGGCCATCGTCGTCTTCCTTCATCAGCTCCGACGCAATCGGACTTTGGACAGGAACTCGTCGATCTCGAGATCCGACAGATCATCGAGCAGCTTGAAGACAGCACCATGCCTTCCGGCGTTAACGAGAATCGTGCGTTTGCCGCGATGTTCGGCCCACCGGTCTCGGGATCTGCATTGCGGGCGATCCCCCTAAGCTCGACAGGGGTCATGTTCCAGATCGCCTCAAGCTTTTCCGCGCGGGTCATGCTATCGCTCGCGCCGGTCTCGTGGGCGATGATGGCGGCGCGCATCTTGTCTGGCGACTGCCGATCCGTGAGATCGCAGAAGCCATGAAACCAGCGCTCGCGCCCGCGGATCCGGATCGCGAAGAATACGCTGTCACGTTGCCGGCCTTGAACTCCGACATGCCGAACATGCCGGTGCGCATGAACAGCGGCGGCATCAAATCGAGTATGAAGTGGTATTCTGACGCGGGGATCTCGAACCACTCGCCTGAATAGGGAGTGCCGGAAAGCGGATCGATGCCGGGAGTGTCCTTGTGTCGGCTGAACAGTTGGAACATCTGCTCGCGGGTGACGACGACGTCGAGCACCTTACTGAACGGCGGATGTGCGGTCATGGGGTTCTCCTAAACGCAGGTCGGCCACGCGCGGCATGAACCGCGTCGTGGCAATTGGTTGGTGGTGTTGTGGCTGTCGACTGGCCGAGCCTGCGGCCGGCGCGTACACCCGCGATGATGGGGTTTGCAGGGTTCAGGCGGCGCGGCGCTCGAAGGAACGCGAAGCGTCTCGACCAACCCCGGTGATGGCACGCACGGCGGCGGCGAGCGCCGGGATGTCGTCGAGCATGCCGAGCGCAACGAAGTGGTTGGCCCCGCCGGTATAGTCGTTGCGGCCCTTGCAGGTGCGGATCAGGATGCCGTGACCTGAGGATAAGCCGAACTGGCCGACCTGGATGTAGGCGCGGTCATGGTGCAGGGTAATTTCACCGGAAACGGCTATGCACGCCTTGTTTGAGCGCAGGTCAAAACTTCCCTGCGGCAGGGCAAGTTCGGCGGCGAGTTTCTTCAGCCGTGAACGGGCTGTGGTGTGGAAACGTCTCTTCTGCTGCTCGTCGTAGGAGCAGCTTCTGTTCCAGTCGAACATGTCGATCTCCATGAAACGCAAGCGCCCGGGTCGCAATGGCGATCCCGGGCTCGAGAGTGAGTTGGAACTGAAAAGGGCCCGGCGGGAGTGCCGGGCCCTGTGCGAGCGTGATACCGGTTATTCGGCGGCCTGGAGGTGGTCCGCCTCGTCGCTGTCTATGGTCACCGGCTCATCGGAGGACGGATCCGCATCGTCGGCGAGGAAGGCGGGAAGCTCGGCGGCATCGCCGTCGAGAGCCGCCTCGACCGACATGTCGCCGGCGACCGCGTCGCCAGCATCGGCAGACACTTCATCGACCTCAACGCGCAGCGGCTCTGGCAGCCAGTTCGAGCCTTCGAGAAGACGGGCAGCTTCACGGGCCATGATGTCCTTCTTCATGTGGTCGATCAGCTGTGCGGAGTCTGCGCCACGCGCTTCACGGACAGCTTGTAAAATCCGCGCCTTGGTGAGCCGCCCGAGAAACTCGACCGTGGGCGTCCAGCCGGCGTCGACCATGTCGAACTGGAGCGAGCGGCCAAGCACGTCTGCATGCTCGAGCGCCTTCGCTCGCCTGTTCCAGGGTTCGACCACCGCATTGAGGGTCAGCGAGACACAGTGCGCGAACAGCGCCTTGCGGCTTGCTTCATCGAGGCCGAGCAGGAAGTCCCACAGGCCTTCCGCCTCATCTGGCAAATCGCGGTCCCACGCTTCGTGCCGCTCGGAGATCTCCTTGGCCCAGGATGTCTCGGCAAGACCGTCGACCTGACTGAAGCTGCCGCTCTTCAGGCTGATCTCCAGGCACGTGTTCGGCGCGAAGCGATAGAAAACCTGCAGGACGAAGGCATGGAGTGCGGCGACGAAGGCGCTGTCGACGTCACCGGCGACCGCGTTGCGTAGTGCCAGCGTCCGCTGCGCGGTCAGGTCGAAGACGAGCCGATCAGGCAGTGGCTTGATGCCATCGTCCTCGCCGTCGTCGCCCGAGGCGTCGTGCACCGGTATGCCGTTGACAACAACACCATCGCCATCGTCGCCGCCATTAGATCGGGTTTCGCCGTCGGCGCCCTGTTCCTCGCCCTCATCGACGTCGCCGGTTTCGGTCCGCGGCTCGTCCTCGTACCGCACGAAACCGGCATCGACCTGGAGCGCGCCGTTCGCGGCAAGCGTGACGAACACACCGGCGATGGCCTTCTGGGCGGGATCGTAGCTTTGAGGACGATCATCGATCGCATCGAGCTCGGAACCCAACTGGTCAAGCTTCGCCTCGATTGCTTCATCGGCATCCTCGGCCTTGGCATAGTCCGCATCCAGCTGGTCGTATTCGGCCTTCAGCGCGTCGTAGCGTTCAATCTCCCCGGCGCTGAGCTCCTGCGCCTCGGCGTAGATGCGCCGCATGCCGGAGGTGTGGCCATAGGGAAAGCTGATCGCCGCCTCGACCCATTTCCAGCCTTCGGCGCGGATCGCCTCGGCATCCACCTTCAACCTGTCGAAGACAAGCTGCTCGAGAAGTGCGGCATCCTGGAACCAGCCGCCGGAATCCTGCTCGAACAGATCGCGAAGGATGACCCCGCCGGCAGCCTCATAAGCTTCGGCGCCGACATAGACGGCCCGGCGATCATCGGCCCGCACCGTCGTCTCCGTCAGCAGACGCCTGATGTAATACGGTTCCTGCGTGTGCGAGCTGGAGATCCGCTCCCAGACCTGTTCCTGGCGCGCATGATCGTCGGAGATCGAAAACGCCATGATTTGCTCGAGCCGGATTTCGTCCTTCTCGTAGAGATCGAGAAGCTTTGGCGATACCGATGCCAGCCGCAGGCGCTGTCTCACGGTGGCCGGCGATACGAAGAAGCGGGCACCGATCTCGTCGGGATCGAGGCCCTGATCGCTGAGCGTCTTGAAGGCACGAAACTGGTCGAGCGGGTGCAGGTCGGCGCGCCGGAGGTTTTCGGCAAGCGAATCCTCCTCGGCCGAGGTCTCCTGCCCGCGGTTGACAATGCAGGGGATTGGCTCGTTCTTCGCCAGGCGCTTTTGCTTGATGAGGATGCCGAGCGCCAGGTACCGCCGGCCGCCGGCCGGCACCTCAAACGTGCCGGTCTCCTCGCCCTCGCCGTCGAGCACGGGACGGACGTTCAGGCTCTGGATCAGCTTTCGCCGTCCGATGTCTTCCGCCAACTGCTCGATCGACACGCCGTCCTTGATGCGCCGAACATTTTTCTGCGACAACATTAGCTTGTCATAGGGAATATTCTCCGCGGCGTTCATCGCGATCTTCTGAATGGCGTTCTTTGCCATGGTCAGGTTCTCCATAACGGGCGGCCCGGGGCCTCTCCCCGAACCTCCAAGCCCGTCAGCAACCCTCCCCTCCCCCCTCTGCCTCCAGGCCTCACGCCAGCGCCGCCTCCCGACTTGCAGGCTCAACATGAAGCGCTGCTGGTTTCGGCTCGCGGATCTAGACGCAGCCGAGCCGCACCCGAGGCGCCTTCGGCATGTTGGCGTCACCGCGTACTCCTACGAAAGAGCGCTGTCCTCTTGCTTAGGAGGACGGCGCTGGAATTGATGGAGACGGCCTGGTGGCAAGGCCGGCGACGGAATTGTTCGTTGCCGGCCTCCTCAGGATCAGGCGGCGAAGTCGAGAAGCTTCTTGGCTTTGCCCTCCATTTCCAGGCGGACATCCTGATGCGGCTTGTCGCGCGCGACCCGCGTGATGCCCTGCACGAAATCAAAGATCGATTCCGGTGGTCTGCCTTCCTCCATGAGAACAGTATCGATGATCTTCGTGGTCTCGGACTTGGAGAAGCCGCGCTTGCGCAGGAAGCCCTGGCGATCGTCTTCGTCTCTGGCAACGACCCTTTGCCGCGCCGTCTTGATGCCGTTGACAAATGGCATGGGCGAGGAATCGGCAAACTGGATCAGCGTCGGCTCGGCTTCCAGGGCGAAACGGGAGGCCGCGTATTTTGAGTGGCGGATGGTGATTTCCTCGAAATCTTCGACGCCCCACAGATTACGATTCTGACACACTGCACGTAGATAGAAGCTGGCGATGCCGAGGGTGCGGGCTCCGACTTCGGAATTCCAGCAATAGAAGCCGCGGAAATAGAGATCCGGTTCCCCATTCGGCAGCCGCCCGGCCTCGATCGGGTTCAGATCGTCGACGAGGAACAGGAAGATATCGCGATCAGAAGCGTAGAGCGTCGTGGTGTCGCTAGAGATGTCGACGTGCGGAGTGTAGATTCCCGTCGACCAGTCCAGCACGCCGGGCACTTTCCAGCGCGTGTCGCCGGTACCGTTGCCGGCAATCTTTTGCACGGCGCCCACCAGCTCTGAGTCAAATATTCTGCCGTAATCCGGGCCTGTCACCGCCCGCAACTCGAGGCGCCCGTTCTCGATTTCCAGCGTCTTAACCTGTTCGGCGCGGTGGTTGAGGAGACCGTGCTGAAGGTTGATCGCCGCGAGCGGGGCTGGAAGCTGCCGCAGATAGGTGGCTGGTGCGCCGACCAAGGAGGCGAGTTGGCCAAAACTCCAATGCGTGGGGGCAACAGGGCCAGGCGCATCGGGCAGCATTAGCCTCAGGCGCTCCGGATCGTCGCGGCTGGCCTCGACGCGGATCAGCTCACTTTCGACGATGCGGGTCTTGCTGCGCTCCGACCGGCTCTTCACCGCATTTCCAAGGTCGTTGAGGGACAGGTATCGCTCGTCCGCCGGCCGGTTAAACCATTCTGACGACACGCGGCCTATGCGCTGGCCGCGGCTGACGTCGACTTTGTAACCGGCACGCTCGTTACCCTTGGGCGCAAGAATTTCCATCTGGTTCATGGGTGTTGCTCCTTGGCGGGCGCCGGGAGACTCTCTCCCGGACCTTTACCCGCCACCGCAACCCGCCCGCCCTCTTCCTCTCCCGGCATCCGCGCACCATTAGAAGCGTCGGCATTGCGGCAGCGGCCGCGTCAAGGCTGACACCATGAGAGAAGGCACGGGCTTCAGGAAAGTCCGAAGACCAAGCGCCGCTTCACCTTCCGGACGCGGCAGAATTCCGCTGTGCTTTCTTGCGCGCCAAGACCGGTCTGATTTTGGGTAGCGGCCTGCTGAAATTGGACAGGCAACTTGTCTTGAGATCGGACAACCGTCAGTTCTGTTCTGGCCCTAGCCACAAATGTATAAATTGACCCTACGTCATGATACGCGAAGACCGGTATCGATGTCGGAACTGAGAGAGTGATTGCATGTCGAGCAGGTTCGTCCGGCCCGTGGTGGTGCAAATTGGCCGGCATGACCGTGAGCGCGTCATATTCGATGTGAACGACGCAGCCACGATCCTGCTGCGAAGTGTCCCTCATCGGACGGAGAAGCGAAAACTGGCCATGGATGCGTGTCTTCAGGTTCTGCGTGGTGAAGCCCGGACGCCGGTAGCGAGACGGGCCTTTGTTACAGCGGCCTTAGAAGCGAAAATCCTACGCAGCGACTGAGGTCCAAATGATCTCTTCCGGCTTTGGTGCCGGAACTCGGATGCCCGAACGAGGCAACGATGACTGGGAACAGTCCTGCCCTCAGCACGCATGACGGTGAATGGCCTGCCTCCAACTTCCCTGGCTGAAGGTCCCAAGGCAGCTCTGCCATCTCAACATCGTCCACGGAGCGCCTTATGATGACAGATCGTCTACCGAGGCGAAGGGCTCATCGGCCCGCGCAGCGATGATCGCCACCCCGTCATGGTTGGCGAGACCCTTTACCATGCGCGGGCCGAGCCGGACAGGTAAATCACTCTTGCCGACGTGGCCAATCTGCTGCTGCTCTCCGAAGCTGGCTGCAGCAGTAAAGAGCAACTCGTTTTGGCGAAATCACGGATGACGATCAGCGCTTGAGTGAGCGCCCGAACCGGTCCTCGATCCGCGACTGCAGGAATTCGAGCCCCATCGAGAGCAGCCAATAGATCATCGAGGCGGTAATGAGCATCTCGATGTGGCGGAACTCGGTCTGGCCTTGTGTGCGTGCGAGATACATGATCTCCCAGACCCCGACCACCGAGACCAGCGAGGAATCCTTCAACATCGCAATGAACTGGTTGCCGGTCGGCGGCACGATGACGCGCATCGCCTGTGGTAGGATGACCAGGAACATCGTCTGGTTAGCGCTAAGGCCGAGTGCCGTAGCACCCTCGGTCTGGCCGCGCGAGATGCTTTCGATGCCGGCACGGAAGATCTCGGTCATGTACGCGCCGTAGCAGAGTGACAGCGCCATGATGCCGGCCGGCACGGCTCCGATCACGTAGCCAATCTGCGGCAGGCCGAGATAGATGATGTAGATCTGCATCAGCAGCGGCAAGCCACGAAACAGAGAGGTATAGAAGGTCGCCAACCCATAGACCACGCCGTTGCGGGAAAGTTTGGCGATGGCGCCAACGAAGGCGATGAGGGTGGCGATGGCGATCGAAATCGCCGAAATGTAGAGGGTCGTCACTACACCCTTCGAGACGAGGAAGCCGATCTTCTTGGCGATGAACGCGAAGGACAGGTCGAAGGAATAGAAAAACAGCATTAACAACACGAACAGCTCTATCCAAACCGCCACAATCTGCTGTTTGCGGCTGAGATACCGCAGCGCGTTCCAGTTCGCCGCCACGATCAGTGCGATCAGCACCGCCGAGACCGCCCGCCCGATCTCAGGGTTGGCGGCGAGCCACTCGACTGCCCCCGGAACAAGCTTGCCGAGCCAACTGGCTTTGATGCCGAGCCCGTACAGGCCGGCGGCGAAGGCGGCGAGCATGAAGAACACGCCAACGCGGCGCGCCGCGTCCGGGTGGTTGAGCAACAGTCGGCCGATCACGTCCTCGATCTCCCTGTGGTCAACGGGCGCGCTCGCGCCACCAATCCTGCGCCTGCAGCTTCCAGTAGGTGAGTTGCGCAACCGCAAGTCCAGCCGGGCCGCCCGCCCAGGCAAGGCCGAATGGTGCGAACAGCCGGTAGCGGTCCGATTGCCCCAGTATGGCTTCGGCGATCAGCTTGCCGGCGATCGCCGTGGTGTTGATGCCATGGCCGCCAAAGGCCGTGAGGTACCAGACGCCCGGCTGCAACGGGCCTATCTGGGGCATAAGGTGTCGGGCATAAGACATGAGCCCGGACCAGGCGAGTTCGGTCTTGAGCTGTTCGAGCTGCGGATAAGTGGTGATCATCTCACGGCGTAATTGCCTCGCCAACACACCCGATGACGCTGCCCGGGTGGTGATGCGCCCTCCCCAGAGCAGCCGCCTGCCGTCTTCGACAACACGGTAATAATCGCCTGCGCGGCGGTTGTCGCCGACGGCGTCGGTCGTCGTAATCGCTTTGGCGATGAGGTCAGGCGCCTCCTCGCTCACCATGACGTAAGTGGCGATCGGCAGGAATGCCCGCTGCAGCCGGCTGACCAGTGGCCCCGTATATCCGCCGGTGGCAAATACGGCCTGGCGGGCGCGCACTTCGCCGCTGTCGGTACGCAAGACCTTTTCGGCGCCGTCAAGGTTGGCTTCAACGGCAGCCGTTCTCTCGTATATCCTGCCGCCCAGCCGTTCGATCTCGCCAGCAACGGCGCGCAGATAGTTAAGCGGATGCATGTGGAAGGCGCTGGGATCGCGCAGGCCTTGGTGGTAGCGATCGGAACGCAGCACCGCTCTCACCTGGTCGCGATCGAGATAGTCGAGCCGATAGTCGAAATCCCGCGCCAGCTGCTCGGCATATGCCTTGAGCGCGGGGCCACCATCATGGCGAAGCACGCTCAATATACCGGAGCGCGGCTCTGCCGCCTTGATATCGAGATCGCGGATCGTCTGCCGCACGAAGTCGACGCCTTCGATGGACAGGCGGTGCAGTTTTTGTGCCGCGCCCACGCCGGCCATCGCGGCGATGTTGTCGGTGCCGGTGGCGAAGCCGGGATTGACGAAGCCGCCATTGCGACCGGAAGCGCCGAAGCCGATGCGCTGCGCCTCAAGCACGACGACCTGCTGGCCGGCGCGAGCCAGCTGCAACGCCGTCGTCAGGCCGGCCAGTCCGCCGCCGACAACGACTGTTTCGCACTCCGAAACGCCGCTCAGCGCCGGTCTGATGGTGTTGTCGGCAAGCGTGCGTCGGTAATAGGTGTCAGGATATGTCATGATCAGTATGATGAGGTGGTGGCACTAGAGCATTTTGCAGGCAGGCGGAGCCGCCCGGTGTCGTGGAAATGCAGCTGAAACAAAACAGATGGAGCGGGATGTTCAATTGAATGTATCCCGCTCAAGCTTGTCCACGACGCTCCTCAGTCGGCGCTGTAATCCTTGCCGTACCACTTGGTGGTCAGCTTCGCGAGGGTACCGTCCTTCTTCATCTCGTCGAGAATGCCGCCGATTTTGGCATTCCACTCGCCATCACCTTTTTCCGCGATCACCACCAGTGGCTCACGGAAGGCATAGCCGCCTTCTAGGACACGCAGGGGGTAGCCGTTCTTTATCGCGTTCTGCGCCGTCTGTTCCGGTGCGATGACCGCGTTGAGGCGCACGCCGTCGCCGAGCCTCAAATCGTCGAACGGCAGCATTGAGTCGGCAAAAGTCCTGATCTCACCGGGCTCCAGCTTGTATTCGATGGGCGGCAGGCCGGGAGCATCGATCTCGAGTTGTCTGCGGATGAAATCCTCCGACGTGGTGGCGGTCTCGACGCCGATGATCTTACCATTTAGGTCGGCGACCGACTTGGCCGGGCTGTCCTTGTGAACCACGTAAACGTAGGGGCTATAATAATAGATGCCTTCGAAATCGATCACCTTGGCCCGCGCTTTGGTCGGCGTCACCGAGCCGACCCCCAGATCGTAGCGTCCCTGCCAATGGCCGCCCGTCATCGTCGCCCAGTCCGGCGTGTCGAAACTGACCTCGACACCGAGGCGCCTTGCGATCTCCTTCGAGACGTCGATGTCGAATCCGACCAACTGATTGCTGTCATCGAGGAAGCTTTGCGGCGGCCAGCCGCTGTTTGTGGCGACCACCATTGCCTTCTTCGAGGTAACCCGGTCG